>JANNPM010000220.1:0-15856 GCA_031400145.1 Chryseolinea sp.
CTTGTTCAACACATAGGTTTTGAAAGCACCCTTTGCCTGTCTGTCTTTTTGACGCCAGATTTTTAGTGTGATCTTCATTTTACTTATAACTTCTTTGGGTCAGCTTAACATTTTCAAAAATCAAGTCCTCCTTGTTCAATATCTCGGGCTGATTATCTCCGGTATATTGCCATGCTGAAACAAATGTGAATTCATCGTCCTTGCGAAGTGCCTCACCATCCGGCGTTTGAGATTCCTCCCGGAAATGGCCGCCGCAAGATTCGGAACGATTCAATGCGTCGTCTACCATAAGCTCGCCCAATTCCAAAAAGTCTGCCACGCGCATCGCCTTCTCTAACTCCTGGTTTAATTCATTGCCGGAGCCCAGCACATTGACGTTCTTCCAGAACTCTCCCCGCAACGCCTGAATCTTGGCTTTCGCCTCAGTGAGTCCTGCTGCGGTTCTGGACATGCCACAATAATTCCACATGGTCAGACCAAGCTCGCGATGGAATTCATCCACTGTCTTTTTTCCCTTTATAGACAAGAACTTATCAACCATTGCGTTCGCGCCTTGCAAAGCAACGGTAAACTCCGGCCTGTCAGTGCCCACCTTTTCCATTGGCAGTTCGGCCAGGTAGTCCCCTATGGTGTAAGGAATAACAAAATATCCATCGGCCAGGCCTTGCATGAGTGCGCTGGCACCGAGGCGATTTGCTCCGTGATCGGAAAAGTTTGCTTCGCCCAGAGCGTACAGGCCGGGTACGTTAGTCATCAGGTTGTAATCTACCCATAGTCCGCCCATGGTGTAATGCACTGCAGGGTAAATCATCATCGGCGTCTCGTAGGGGTTATCGCCGGTGATCTGTTTATACATATCAAAAAGATTTCCATACTTGGCCTCAATCGTGTTGCGACCATCGCGCCTGATGGCATCTGCGAAGTCAAGGAATACGGCCAACCCGGAGCCTACACCCCGGCGCTCATCGCACATATACTTAGCGTTGCGCGAAGCAACATCCCGCGGAACCAGATTGCCGAAAGAAGGATACTTGCGTTCCAGGAAATAATCGCGCTCCGATTCTGGTATGGCCGCCGCATCCTTCGCCTTAAGGCCCGGCTTTGAAACCTTTGGCACCCATACTCTCCCATCATTCCGGAGGGACTCAGACATCAGCGTAAGCTTGGATTGATGATCACCCGAGACAGGAATACAAGTGGGATGTATCTGGGTATAACATGGATTGGCAAACATTGCCCCCTTTTTGTGGGCGCGCCACGCAGCCGTGACGTTAGATCCCTTTGCGTTAGTGGATAAGTAGAAGACGTTGCCGTATCCTCCAGTGCATAACAAAACGGCGTGAGCGCTATGGGCTTCTATTTTGCCTGTGATAAGGTCGCGTGTAATTATTCCCCGTGCCTTTCCATCAACAATTACAACGTCCAGCATTTCCGTTCGGCTGTACATTTTAACTTTGCCGTTAGCGATCTGCCGGTTCAGCGCGGAATAAGCTCCCAGTAATAATTGTTGACCCGTCTGGCCGCGAGCATAGAATGTGCGTGACACCTGAGCGCCACCGAATGAGCGGTTTGCTAACAATCCACCGTACTCTCTGGCAAAAGGCACACCCTGTGCAACACATTGATCAATGATGGACACGCTTACCTGGGCGAGACGAAATACATTGGCTTCGCGGGCGCGATAATCCCCGCCCTTGATAGTATCATAAAAAAGCCGGTGTATACTATCACCGTCGTTCTGATAATTTTTCGCTGCGTTAATTCCCCCCTGCGCGGCAATGCTATGGGCACGGCGCGGACTGTCCTGAAAACAAAATGCCTTCACGTTATATCCTAACTCTCCCAGCGATGCGGCAGCGGATGCACCGGCCAGTCCTGTACCCACCACGATAACATCATACTTTCTCTTGTTAGCCGGACTTACAAGCTTCAGATTGAATTTATGCTTAGTCCATTTTTCCGCTAAAGGGCCTTCCGGAATTTTTGAGTCTAACTTCATATCTATGCACGACAGTAATTAACGAAAGAACATCCAAATAGGAATCAGTGCGAACAGGCCTGAGACGATGACAGCAAAAGCTCTGCCTACGAACTTTATAACAGGATTATACTTAAGATGGTTTATTCCCAGGGTCTGAAATGCGCTGGCGAATCCATGCCACAAGTGGAAACCAAGAATGATCATGCTGATGACATACAAACCAACAAACCATAGCTCAGCGTATGCGGCGTCGACCACTGCATAAAGATCCTTGTATTCTTTGCCCTCGTAATCTACCGTGGGGATTCCGCCCCAATGCATTTCGTACCAGAACCCCTTTAAGTGAATGACCAGAAAGATGAGAATCAGCGTTCCTAAAATCCCCATATTACGGGAGGTCCAGGGCGACGAATTCTTGTTGACTGCATATCCTTTCGGCCCTCGCGCCTGGCGGTTGATTCGGGTAAGAAGTATAGCCCACAAAACGTGGATAATAATGGCTGCATAGTTTACATACGACACAACCTTTATCAATGGGTTACTCGTCATGAATTTAGCGTAAATATTAAACGCCTCGCCCCGATCTGCCTTAAGCAGCTGAAGATTACCAATCAGGTGGACTACTAAAAACAGTATCAGAAAAAGGCCCGTGAGCGCCATCATTAATTTCCTGCCTAGCGTGCTCGACAGAAGCCTGGTAAACCAATTCATAGTATCTTAATGGCAGATTTTTGAGTGCGTTAAAATACTTCCCAAATGCTATACCACCAAAAGCAAGATTACTTTTTATGCGTTACAACGGTCTCATAGCATTTCCAAAAGGACTATGATCAATACTATCACCCCGACGGCGACAAACAAAAACCA
This sequence comes from Chryseolinea sp., assembly GCA_031400145.1. Taxonomy (GTDB): domain Bacteria; phylum Bacteroidota; class Bacteroidia; order Cytophagales; family Cyclobacteriaceae; genus Chryseolinea. The sequence goes on from JANNPM010000220.1 coordinate 2,849, forward strand.
TTCTTTTTTGAAGAAGTCAATGATTGGTCTGAATAATCGTTTCATCCGTTATAACCTTGTTTTTCACCCTTAAGCCAACAATCACGCCTCTTAGTTCAAGTTATTGATCGACAGTTAGTTGTTTAGAAAAACGCGAGGATTGGATCAATTGTGTAAGGCCAAAAATGAACTGGTTTCCCAGAGTTGGAAACTCAAAATTAGGAGAAATTTCATGGGTATGCTTACAATCGCCTTGAAGAGGCTTTACATTTGGGACCGCAACACACCAGCCAGAAATGTACTTGATATTTGACACGGAGACCACCGGTCTTCCGCATAATAAAACTGCACCTATCACAGACGTCGATAACTGGCCTCGTCTCGTTCAATTCGCCTGGCAGCTACACGACACACGCGGAAGTTTGATCTCACAGCATAACTACCTGATCAAGCCAGAAGGCTTCGATATACCTTTCAAAGCGGAACAGATACACGGTATCTCTACCCGGCGGGCAATGACGGAAGGACAGTCCCTGGCGGAAGTACTGGCAGCATTCTCGGTAGACCTCAACAGTACTCAATTGCTGGTGGGACACAACATCGAGTTTGACATCAACATCATCGGTGCAGAGTTTATCCGTCAGCATAGAGATACCGAATTCTTTCTTAGATTAAATAAGGTTGATACGGGACTTGCAGCAACAGACTATTGTCAGCTTCAGGGCGGCATTGGGGGACGATTGAAGATGCCGACGCTTGTTGAGCTGCACCAAAAGCTCTTTGGCACAGACTTCGGCGATGCCCATGATGCGTCTTACGACGTAGCGGCTACTGCCAGATGCTTTTTCAGTCTGATCCACATTAACGTGATAAATCCGGTTGACGCCACGGTGGCCGCTGAGATAGTGTATCAGGAGCCCAGCCTAGAGGCTGCCAATTTTACGAAGCGTGAGAAAAAAAAGGCGGCTGGCTATTCACTGTCGTCCGCCAGGGTGGTTACGACCACCAAGCCATTCGTTAATCTTCACGTGCATTCTCAGTTTTCAGTCTTGCAAGCTACCGCCGACATCAAAACGCTTGTGAGCAGGGCAAAAGAATTGAACATGCCGGCGCTGGCAATAACCGATATAGGAAACATGTACGGGGCTTTCAAGTTTGTCAGGGAGGCATACAACCATGAAATCAAAGCGATTGTTGGCTGTGAATTATTCATCGCAGAGGAGAGATTTAAGCTGAAATTTACTAAGGACAACCCTGACAAGCGATTTACGCAAGTGCTCCTGGCAAAGAACAAGGCCGGGTATTATAATCTGGCAAAGCTAAGTTCCTATGGGTTCACGGAAGGGCTGTACGGCATTTATCCGCGCGTAGACAAGGCCTTGGTACAGAAGTACAGCGATGATCTCATTGCCCTCACCGGTTCGCTGTTTAGTGAAATACCCTATCTCATCCTTAACGTTGGCGAAAAGCAGGCGGAAGAGGCCTTCCGTTGGTGGCATGGCGTTTTTAAAGACGACTTCTATATCGAGCTAAACAGGCACGGCATTCCGGAGGAGGATCGGGTAAACGAAACGCTTTTACGGTTTGGGGAAAAATATGATGTGAGGTATGTCGCAGCAAATGAGACTTTTTATCGGGCAAAAGAAGAAGCCAATGCGCACGACGTATTACTATGTATTAAAGAGGGTGAATTCAAATCAACCCCCGTCGGGTATGGTCGCGGTCACCGCTATGGTCTAGCCAATACAGAATATTATTTCAAGAGTCAGGAAGAAATGACATCGATCTTCAGCGATCTTCCAGCCGCAATTGACAACATTAGTCACCTCATCAACAAGGTTGAATCCTACACGCTCGAGCGAAGTGTGGTTCTGCCAAAGTTTGAAATCCCTGCCATGTTTAATTCCGAGGATGATTACCTCCGACACCTGACCTTCGAAGGCGCTATTAAAAAGAATGGAGACCTTACCGCGTCCCTGGTTGAACGGCTGAACTTTGAATTGGAGACAATTAAGAAGACAGGCTATCCGGGATACTTTCTCATCGTACAAGATTTGACGTCCAGGGCGCGAGAAATGGGCGTAACGGTGGGACCCGGCCGCGGGTCAGCTGCGGGGTCAGCCGTGGCCTACAGCATAGGTATCACCAATGTAGACCCTATCAAATACGATCTGCTCTTCGAACGATTCCTTAACCCGGACCGTGTATCGTTGCCTGATATTGATATAGACTTTGACGATGAAGGCAGAGACCGGGTGCTGAAATACGTTATCGATAAATACGGTAAGAACCAGGTAGCGCAGATCATTACATATGGAACAATGGCGGCAAAGTCTTCCATAAGAGACTGCGCCCGCGTGATGGAGCTCCCATTGTCTGACGCCAACATTCTGGCCAAGATGGTGCCCGAGCGGCCAGGCACGTCGCTCGACTCAGCGTTTGATGAGGTAAATGAACTCGCCGCAATAAAGAAGGGCACTGACCTTCGTGCGCAGGTGTTACAGCAGGCAATGATTCTGGAAGGTTCCGTGCGCAACACAGGCACACACGCCTGTGGCGTCATCATCACACCGGATGACCTTACGAACTTTGTACCCGTAGCCACAGCCCGGGACTCTGATATGCTGGTAACACAGTTTGACAACAGCGTCGTTGAAAGTGCCGGGATGTTGAAGATGGATTTTCTTGGCCTTACAACGCTGTCGATTATTAATACCGCGCGAAAAAATATAGAAAAAGGAAAAGGTGTTGTCATTGATGTCGATAATATTCCACTGGACGATGTTAAAACATATCAGTTGTTTCAACGTGGTGAAACGACGGGCACGTTTCAGTTTGAAAGCGTGGGGATGCAAAAGTATCTGCGCCAACTCAGACCAGACAAGTTTGAAGATCTTATCGCGATGAACGCACTTTATCGTCCCGGACCGATGGAGTATATTCCGGCGTTCATTCAACGCAAGCACGGTCGAGAGCCGATTAAATATGATCTGCCTGCAATGGAAGAATTTCTTGCCGAGACTTATGGTATCACGGTGTATCAGGAGCAGGTAATGTTGCTCTCGCAAAAGCTGGCGGGGTTCAGCAAAGGCGATGCTGACGTTTTGCGAAAGGCTATGGGCAAAAAGCAAAAGGCTGTCCTGGACAAAATGAAAGATAAGTTTGTCACGGGATGTAAAAAGCTGAATCATCAGCCTGAAATTTGTGAAAAGATCTGGACCGATTGGGAAGCATTCGCGCAGTATGCATTTAACAAATCTCACTCAACGTGCTATTCGCTGATCGCTTATCACACCGCATACCTGAAAGCTAATTTTCCTGCAGAATACATGGCTGCAGTACTTACGCACTCACAGAGCAATCTTGAAAGTGTTACCTTTTTCATTGAAGAATGCCGCAGTCTTGGTATTAAGGTACTGGGTCCCCATGTTAACGAGTCGGGAGTATACTTCGCGGTAAACAACAATGGTGAGATTCGATTTGGTCTGGGCGCAATCAAGGGCGCAGGCGATGCAGCCGTTGAGGCAATTATTCAGGAGCGTGAGGTACGTGGTCCGTTTCGGGATATATTCGACTTCGCCGCGCGCCTGAGCCATCGGGCGGTTAACAAGAAGACGTATGAATGCCTGGCACTCTCAGGTGCCTTCGATTGCTTCCCGGGAATACACAGACGTCAATATGTATTTGCAAAAGATGGCGAGGTGAGTCTCCTTGAAAAAGCGACGAAGTACGCTGCAAAAACCCAGCAAGAGGCGCAAAGCGCCCAGGCCAGCTTGTTCGGTGGAAGTTCACGATTTGCCATGCAGCAGCCCCGGGTGGATTATGTAGAGCCGTTTACTGAAATTGAAAAACTTAATCTCGAAAAAGAAGTAATTGGCATTTATATCTCGGGACATCCGCTTGATAACTTCAGGTTTGAAATGGAAACGTTTTGCAAGACTGCGTGCAACGAGCTAAATGAGCTTGAACATATCGTAGGGCGTGAAACGAGACTGGGAGGAATCGTGGCAACCGTAGAGCATCGCACCACCAAGAATGGAAAACCCTTCGGAAAGTTTACGCTGGAAGATTATACCGGAAACTATACGTTCACATTGTTTGGTGAAGACTATCTGAAGTTTAGAAACTTTATGAACGTAGGATGGTTCCTTTTCGTTGAAGGCATGGCCGTTAAGAATACATGGGGACAACAGAATCTTGAATTTAAAGTTCGCAATATTGACCTATTGCATGAGCTTGGCGCGAAGCGCAGCAAGGGGGTGCAAATAAGTATTAATGCCGCGGACCTTACGCAGGAAATGATTGGTTTGATCGAGGACGTTTGCAATTCCCACACTGGGAATACACCACTATATTTCAAGATTCAAGATAGGCAGGAAAACATAAATCTCGAGCTGCTTTCAAGGAAGTTCAGGGTCAATCCGGTGAATGATATGGCAAGGCAAATGATAAAAGCCGGTGAAATTGACGTATCGGTTGTATTTTAATACACGTGCGCGTAGAGGCTTCATCATTTTGAACTAATTCATATACCTTAGCGTTTGAATTTGTAACGCTATAAAAGCACTTCTTTAATAAAACTCCAATGGGAAAAACAATTGAACTCAATGACGCCAATTTTGATGAGATCATTAATTCTGATAAGCCAGTACTTGTAGATTTTTGGGCTGAGTGGTGCGGTCCCTGTAAAATGATAGGACCTGTTGTTGAAGAATTAGCAGGCGATTACGAGGGCAAAGCTGTGATAGGTAAGCTTAATGTCGACGAGAATCCGGCCGTAACGGCACGTTATGGTGTGCGCAGCATTCCTACCCTGCTTGTTTTCAAGGGTGGTCAGATTGTCGACAAACAAGTTGGTGCAGTACCTAAGTCGGTGCTTTCACAAAAGCTTCAGGCACAGGTTGCGTAAGGAACTGTGACTTTAGATACTAATGTGTGGGGATAACCTCGCACATTTTTTTTTACAAAGCCAGCTTTCGCAGCTCTTCCACAATCTCAAGTACGGCAGGGCATACAAGGGTGTTCTTATAGGTGAGGTCCGTTATCTGAATCATTTTCTTTCGATCGGTATGTGGATATTCTCTGCAAGCTTTCGGCCGCGATTCATAGATTGTGCATAGATTATCTTCATCCAGAAAAACACATGGCGAACTCTTTACAACATAGTCATCGTCTTCGTCGACGCGGAGATATTTTTCTATAAATGCGCCGGGTTTCATTCGAAGTGTTCTGGCGATCCTGTCGATATCCGTTGAATAGAAGATAGGACTTGTGGTCTTGCAGCAATTGGCGCAAGTAGTACAATCAACACGCTCGAATACCCGCACATGAATTTCGTGGAAGGCATCGTCGACCCTCCGCGCATCCTTATGCTTTAAGCGCTGCAACAGAAGCTTGTTTTCCGGCGCTTTAACTCGTGCCATCTGATTAAACTTCTCTACGTCCATGTCGATCTTCCGGATTGTCATTACAGCTATCGCTTAATACCGCGTTGATCTTTAACAATGTGGATCCGAATGTATTACGTATTGCTTGGGTCGTCATTTTTTCTGCGAGCTTACCGGCAAGTAACAGCCAGTTCCAGTTCGCTTCGTACCGCGTAAACATTGCCTGCTGGAGGTGAATTGCCGTAAGCCGGTAAAGTTGATTTATACGGAAAGGTAAGCCTTCAGCCATAATAGTCAGTCGTACTACCAGAAGATGGTATAGAGCGCTGCAATCAGGCCACACACCAGCAATGCCCCAACGATAAAGGACGGATGAGGCTTGAACATCGATTTGTCAACTTGAAGTCCTTTCGGAATGACACCTCTGTTGTTCTCCACCCTGGTAATGATAACCATTCCGATCACACAGAAGATAAACACGAAACCCATACGGTCGAGGAATGGTATCTCATATACACCCTGACCGTTGTCCTTTGAGAAGCCAGCGCCAGATAAAAAAGACAGGTCGGCGAACTGCGGAAGAACCTTGAAGAACACGGAGAAAACAAATCCGCCGATCGTAGCAAACAGCGCTGCGTTAGATGTGGTTTTTTTCCAGAAGAAGCCAAGGATGAACATTGCAAAAATACCTGGGGAAACGAAGCCAGTGTACTCCTGGATATATTGAAACCCCTGCTTGCCCTCTCCCATAAGCTTTTCACCAATGAGTAAGGACAGAATCACGGCCATAAACATTGAAACTATAACGGCAATTTTGCCAACATTGACGAGCGTACGCTCACCCGCTGTTTCATTAAATGCTTTTCTGTAAATATCCAGCGTAAAGATCGTTCCAATACTATTCGCCTTTCCAGCCAGTGAAGCGACAATGGCGGCCGTCAGAGCGGCAAACGAAAGCCCCTTGAGTCCGACAGGCAAAAGGTTCAGTAGTGACGGATAGGCCTTGTTAACATCGATAATTCCCTTTGAATCCAGCATCTCCGTCTGGAACATTCCTTGTTTGTGAAGCACGTAAGCGGCAATGCCAGGGATCACTACGATAACCGGCATCAGCAGCTTCAAAAAAGCGGCAAAGAGAATTCCGTTTCGCGCGGTTGGAAGGTCGGCACCGAGGGCACGTTGTGTAATGTATTGATTACATCCCCAGTAGTTCAGATTAGTGATCCACATACCGCCGATCAGGACTGTCAGGCCGGGAAGATCCATGTAATTGGAATTTTCCTTCTTAAAAATCATGTGAAAATGGTCGTTGGCTTGATTAGTGAGAAGCGAAAATCCATTCATCAAACCTTGCTGGCCCGATTTTTCAGCAACGAGGTGAAGAGCGATGTAGGTAGCAACCAATCCTCCAAGAACAAGGAAAAACACCTGGATAACGTCGGTATACCCGATAACTTTCATACCTCCCAACGTAATCCCTATAGCAAAAATGGCCAGCAAGAAAATACAAACATAGATATCAAGGCCGGAAATACCATTGATGGCCAGTGCGCCAAGGTATAATATAGACATCAGGTTCACGACTATATACAGCAGCAGCCAGAATACGGCCATGATCATCGCGACCGTTCCGTTATAACGTTCGTTCAGAAACTGTGGCATTGTGTATATCTTGTTCTTCAGATACACCGGTATAAAGAATACTGCTACGATTATAAGCGTTACTGCGGCCATCCACTCATAGGTAGCGATGGCAAGGCCCATTTTGAATCCCGACCCGGACATACCGATGAATTGTTCTGCAGAGATGTTGGATGCGATGAGCGATGCCCCGATCGCCCACCACGTAAGGGACCCCTCCGCGAGAAAGAAGTCCTTGGAATCTGCTGTTGCCTTTTTCTTTCTGTTGTATATCCAGTAGCCATAAAAGGCTACGACAAGGAAATAGATAAGGAAGATGATGTAATCTGTTGACTGTAACTGCTGTTGCATTACGCTGTGAGGATTAGGAATGGGGTTTCAGAGGCTGTGCGTATAACGTGTCATTCGACTCGGTATAAAATATTGCATACGTTTTAGCAGTGTTAAAAATGATCTTCTTTTTCCAAAGTAGCAAAAATAGCGGGTACTTTTTTGGGTAGGATGGGCGGTAAAGCGGAGCCGTAAGCCGCGGGTAAAGAAAGAGCAGCACAATCAGAAGAGCTAACGCTTCCGCCGGTCCGGGGTGTTGCATGGTTGTCCGGCGAACACGTTCTTTACACCTTGGAGGTCCGGCATCCAAATGGGTTGCCTTTCCAAGGTTCCGCTATCTGTCTCGTGACGACATTCATTAATTAGTTCGGCACCTCAACAGATGAGGACCCATGGTTGACAGTTTTATTGATATGGCGCATCTACCGCATTTAATTACCGATCTCGCTTTAATTCTCGCTGTTGGCGGGGTGACGACCCTGCTTTTCAAGAAAATACATCAACCTGTTGTATTGGGATATATTATCGCAGGATTTCTTGTCGGCCCGCATGTATCCTTGCTGCCAACAGTTGCCGATCCGGACGGCATCAAGGTGTGGTCAGAGATTGGCGTAATTTTTCTACTCTTTTCACTTGGGTTAGAGTTCAGTTTCAGGAAACTTGTAAAGGTCGGAGGCTCGGCATTCGTCACTGCTTTGGTGGGTATAACCTTCATGAACGGCATAGGGTTTCTAACAGGATATCTTTTAAGCTGGAAATTTATGGACCGGCTCTTTTTAGGAGCGATACTCTCAATTTCATCGACTACGATCATCATGAGAGCATTTGATGAGCTGGGTGTGCGCACGAAAAAATTTGCTTCGTTGGTCTTGGGCGTACTTATCGTACAGGACCTCGTAGCAATTTTGTTGCTGGTAATGCTGTCTACCTTTAGCGTTACGCAGCAGTTTGCCGGTAGTGAGCTCATCATTCAGGTTTTCAAACTCCTTTTCTTTTTAACACTTTGGTTTCTTGCCGGGATATTTTTTGTGCCGACGTTCCTGAAAAGGGCAGGTAACCTTTTGAATGATGAAACGATGCTGATTGTGTCTATTGCACTTTGCCTTTCGATGGTTCTTTTGGCAATTGAAGTTGGATTCTCGGCGGCACTTGGTGCATTTATTATGGGATCCATTCTTGCCGAAACCACACAAGCTGAACGCATTGAAGAATTGGTTAAGTCGGTTAAGAACTTATTCGCTGCGGTTTTTTTTATCTCAGTCGGTATGATGCTGGATCCTGGCGTGTTAACCGAACACGCATTGCCGATACTTATAATAACTGCCGTGATCGTTGTTGGCATGAGCGTGACTTTCACGCTGGGGGCGCTTCTTTCAGGTCAGTCGTTGAAGCATTCGACGCAAGCCGGTATGAGTCTTGCGCAGATTGGCGAATTCTCATTTATCATTGCCTCATTGGGCGCTTCTCTCCGTGTTACAAGCTCGTTTTTATATCCTATTGCAGTAGCCGCGTCCACGTTCACGACATTTTCAACACCGTTTCTTATAAAGGCATCCACGCCCGTCTACCATAGTCTGGCTAAAATCCTTCCCCGAAAGTGGATAAACAGCATTGACAAGTATAGTTCAAGCTCACAGCAATTATCTTCGTATAGCGAGTGGAGGGAACTCCTGAACGGTTACTTAGTTAACTCACTCGTGCATACCGTGCTCATTGGAGGCCTGATATTCCTGTCTAGAAACTTTTTCGTTCCGTTTATCAATGAATCAGTTCAAAATGAAATCGTTGGAAAAATAGTTGCCGTTGGAATCACGTTGCTGCTCATGTTGCCATCCATCTGGGCGCTTTCCATAAGGCGGATAAAAAGAGAAGCATACTCAAATTTATGGCTGAATGGAAAATTAAATCGCGGACCGCTTATCGCAATTGAAATTGCACGGATCGTACTCGCTGCATTGCTGGTCGCCGTGTTGATTCATTTATACTTCTCAATATCAATTGCAATAATAATCGCCGTAGGATCTATGGCAATTGCCATAACCTTCTTCAATGTCAAATTGCAGGTATTCTATGACCGGGTGGAAAAACGCTTTCTCAGCAACTTGAATGAACGGGAAAATAAAAAAGCCGCAAGAGCCGCAATAGCCCCCTGGGACGCCCACTTGGCCACATTTGACGTCGTGCCGGAATTTGATCTGGTCGGAAAAGAATTACAGGAGCTTCAACTGAGAGAAAAATTTGGCGTAAACATCGCTTTAATAGAACGCGGAAGACTTTCCATTTTGACACCAGAACGAAACGAAAGATTGTATCCGGGCGACAAGCTCTCAATCATCGGTACTGATGAGCAACTGGATAAGCTAAAAGATCTGTTCGAACAGCATATTGTAAGTAGTGAAACACAGATTCACGATGATCAGATATCGCTTCAGAATTTTACCATTGCAAAAGATTCAAAGCTCTCTAATAAGACAATCAGGGAATCGAAGTTGCGAGAGGTGGGAAAAGGCTTGGTTGTGGGCTATGAGCGAAATGGCCGACGATTTCTAAATCCTGAATCCACTTTGAGATTTATCGAAGGCGATATTGTTTGGATAGTTGGCATAAAGTCAAGGATACAGGATTATTTATCAGATCAGCGTATAATATAGATTCAGCGGCATAAAAACGTCGGTCAAAAATGTGCCCGCAACCAACGAGTTATTGCAAACATGTATTTTTTGTCCTCCTACATAACACACCTACCGTCATTTGCAATCCATTCATGGAAGATGTCACATTACTTCGCCATATTTCACTATATTTCAAGCATTCGAATCAAGTATCATCCTTAAAACAAATCCAATGAAAAGAAAAGCTACAGCCGTATGGGCAGGTTCCGGTAAAGAAGGCAAGGGCCACCTGACAACTCAAAGCACAGTATTAGATAAGACTCAGTATTCATTTAACTCCCGATTCGCCGAGGGTGTTGGCACAAACCCCGAAGAGCTCGTCGCGGCGGCCCACGCCGGATGCTTTACAATGAAACTTACATTCGTATTAGGTGAAGCTGGCTTTACTCCAGAGGAAATTACTACGGACTGTTTCATTACCCTTGGTGATGGTGCGATCACGCAGGCCGCATTAGTCGTCAAGGCCAAAGTTCCTGGCATCACCAAAGAAAAATTTACTACCTGCGCGGAAGATGCAAAAGCAAATTGCCCAATCTCAAAGCTTCTGAATACTACGATCACCCTCGACGCAACTTTATTGTGACGAAGCGGAAAGCTGTAACTGCCTTATGACTCATAACCCATAACCAGCTGATGGTTTCCCAACTCCAGCCCGCTAATTTCTTGTACAGCTCCCCCTGCAATTCCTCGCACGTCACCATAAAGAGAGGCCAAATTTTCCATGGCCTTCATCAACTTCTTTTCTCGTTTTGACCATTGAGCCGTGAACAACATCTTCTCCCGCATCAGATCCTCCTGCATATCGCGATAAGATTCAAAGGCAGCCTCCAGCTTTTGCTTGAACTCAATACTTGTGACATAATTGTAAACAAGGTTCATTTTCTCACCCTTGTTTTCCTGGGCAGCAAGCACTTCGCCGATGCGGCATAAATTGCTTCGAAGTAACAGCGCAATTGCCTTAAACTCCGCAAAGGAACAAACCCAAATACCATCTACTTCGCCGAATCGAATCATGTTGCCCGGTAGGGCTTCCGTGACAATTACGCCGAGTGCGGCTTGCTGCAGGCGCATATCGTCTTTAATTTTTGCTATCCAATCGTAGCTGAAGTGCTTCGTTCGCTTGCTCTCATAGAGAATCCTGCCGCACTCATTGTTATACTGATCGCGCACCACGTGGACACAATCGCCGCCGCGTTTTCCTTTAGAGATCTCATCCACCAAGTCCCGGGGAAATGTATGATGAAGGTACTCTTCGATGGCAATCTCCTGCACTTCCCCCTGAGTTTGCATGCTTCCCTGCTCGGCGCGACGTTTCATTTCGTTGATGAGGAGTGACTGATCATCGAGCTTCTTTTGAAGTTCCGCGCTTTTCATACGCTCCTCGTCCCGGGCTTTTTCGGATGCCTCCATCACCCTCTTTTTCTGCTGAAGGTCCAGCGACTCACGTTCCCGGATAACCTTTTGCTTAAGCTCTCGATAGTCCAGCATCGCCTTCTCCTGCGCAGCTTTTTCCAATTGCGTCTTTATGATTTTCTCGCGCTCAAGCCATTTCCTTTTCATTTCAAGCTCAATGTCCTCTTCCCGCTCCAACATCTGCCGCTCCCGTTGCTCCACCGAAAATGCCTTTTCTTCAAGTTGCTTTAACCGATTGGTTTTCAATTTTCTGTCTTCCTCCAATTGCCTGACACGCGAATCAAAATTTTCTTTTTCCTGCGCCCTGATCTTTTCTGTCAACCTCCTGGAGTTCTCGAGATATTTTTCGTTTACCTCTTTCTCAATCTCCAACCTCAGGTCGTGCGCCATTGATTCCCCAGGTGAAAACTTGTTGCCGCAATGCGGACATTTCACTTGCAAGGCCGATACTACAGTTTCCATATGTGCGATATTTAAATCGAAGGTATATTGCAGAATTGACAGCTTGTGTCAATAATAGCGGCAAGCGGAAAGCACCAAACTGCAGGCCCGTGCGTACTTTCGGCGAAATTCGCCTGTGACAGGGAAATGGGCTCACGTGATTATTAACACATGAAATCGTCATGCACCCCGTTCACCCAAAGCGATGATAATTTTGTCTGGCCATTCCATGTGACAACTAAAAACAATTATTAACACATGAAAAGACCGGTACGGGGTAAAAAAGTAGAATCGATCATTCCGCAGGCGAAGTTACTGCGACTGTTCCAGATTATAGCCGTCTTAAAGTCAGGGCATTGGACAATTCATCAACTTGCCGAAAGGTTTGACACGAGTGACCGGACAATATACCGGTATATGAACTTACTGGAGGAAGTAGATTTTCTCGTGGAAAAGGATTTTGACAATCGTTATTTCATTATCACCTCTGAAGATGATCCTTCCCAATCTCAATTTTCCGTTGAGGAAACACGACTTATTAAAAAGCTCATTATGGCAGGCGCTAACGACAATCCATTGAGAAATCTGTTGTTGAAAAAGCTTTCTCTTAACTCGGAAATTGATAGCATGCCCCGCTTATTTCTCAAGGCGCGTATCGGAAAGTTTGTGGAAGAGCTAGCCGAATCCATTAAGAGCAAGAATAAGGTGACGTTGAAAAATTATCACTCAGCACATGGTAATGAGATCCGGGACCGCGTGGTAGAACCAATTCATTTTGGCGATAATTATCAATCGATCGTCGGACTTGATACACAGGACAAAGTATGCAAGCACTTCAAGCTCGACCGGATCGGTGAAGTGGCCAGACACCCGGACCATTTTGAATTTGAATCTTTGCACCAAAAAAATCAGACCGATATTTTTGGAATGAGTGGGGATTCTGACACCTGGATCACTTTGCGCCTGAGCTTCCGGTCCTACCTGCTATTACGTGAAGAACACCCCCTTTCCATCCCCTATATCGTCAAGGATGATGAAGGATATAAGTTTCATGGTCCTGTCTCCAACCTGGAAGGAGTTACGCGCTTCATCCTGGGTTTAATCGACGAGATTAAGATCGAAGGTCCAAACATGCTAAGCGAATT
>JANNPM010000249.1:0-1970 GCA_031400145.1 Chryseolinea sp.
GCAACTGGTATACGCACTGATGTAGGAATTAAAGTTTATGGACAAAATCTGGATAGTATACCAGTTGCCAGCATGTTGATTCTGTTAATGATTGGTTGTGTCCAGCCATTAACAACTCCGGGAATTTGCATTTTGGCATCAAGCTCATTGATAAGATCATTTTTTGTAATGCCTTCTCTCCATTCAGATTTTGGTTTGAGCATGATGATGGTCTCAATCATGCTGATTGGAGAATTGTCGGTAGCGGTACTTGCTCTTCCAGCTTTTCCTAAAACCTTATCTACTTCAGGAATAGACTTTATAATTTTGTCCTGTACCTGAAGAATACGTTTCGCTTCTTCATTAGAAACATCTGGAAGCGTGACCGGCATGAATAAAATTGATTGCTCATCCAGAGGCGGCATGAACTCGCTGCCCAGGCTCATCAATAAAGGAACGCTAACGAGAAGCGCTAGAATATTAATCCCGATAGTGGTTTTTCTCCACTTCATACAAGCTCGTATGATTGGCTCATAGATTCCCTCTAGAAACCTGTTGATTGGATTTTTTCTTTCATTGGCAAATTTGCCTTTCATGAAAAAGGAAATGATAACCGGAGCAAGCGTTACAGCAAGAACAGCATCTACAATCATGATGAAGGTTTTTGTATACGCAAGTGGGTGGAAGAGTTTACCTTCCTGACCGGTTAGCATGAATACAGGAAGGAATGATGTAATGATGATAATAGTAGAATAGAACACACCACGGGAAACCTGTTTTGAAGATTTCTCTATGATCGCCATCCTTTCGGTTTCATCGATCCTGTTATAATTCCGATTAAATAATTTTCTAACCATAACCTATTTTTCAGTTTCGGGGTTAAGCTCCTCAAAACGCGTTGATAAATGTTTGTATGAGTTTTCAGCCATGATGATTCCGTTGTCTACAATAACCCCAATGGCAAGCGCGATTCCGGTCAGTGACATGATGTTGGATGTGATACCAAATGCATTCAGCAGAATAAAGCTTGTTGCAATGGTGATCGGTATCTGGATAATAATGCTGGCTGCACTTCTCCAGTGAAAAAGTAAAACGATTACCACCAACGACACCACGATCATTTCCTCAATCAATGTGGTTTTAATAGAAGAGATGGATTCCTGAATTAATTCACTTCTATCGTATATAATATTGAACTTGACACCTTCAGGAAAACCTTTGGCTACATCTTCCATTTTCTTTTTTACACCGCTAATAACTTCATCAGCGTTTTCTCCGTATCGCATAACAACAATTCCCCCAACAACTTCGCCCTCTCCATCCTGATCAAAAATTCCCAGACGTGTTTCTCCGGTCATTTGTACTGATCCCAGATCGCTTACCTTGACGGGAATAGTATTAACTGTTTTTACAGTAATGTTTTCAATTTCTTCTATTGACTTTAAATAGCCCGAAGTTTTAATGATATAACCAATGTCACTCATTTCGAATTTGCGCCCGCCCGCTTCGTTATTGTTTGAACGAACTGACTGGATTACTTCCTGAGTTGAAAAACCATAGTAGTTAAGCTTGTTCGGATTTAAGGTGACCTGATATTGTTTCTGAAATCCACCGAAGGATGCTATCTCGCTAACACCGGGAGCGTTTTGTAATGCGAACTTCACGTACCAATCCTGAAGAGCGCGTTGCTCTCCCAGATCCATTCCGGGAGCTTCGAGGGTATACCATAGTATGTGACCAACACCAGTCCCATCAGGGCCAAGGGTCGGGGTGACACCTTCAGGTAATAACCGTGTCGCATAATTAAGACGTTCAAGAACACGCTCCCGAGCCCAGTAGACTTCTGTGTCATCATTAAAGATTACATAGACGAAGCTCATTCCAAACATCGAAGAGCCGCGAACATATTTGACCTGAGGAAGGCCCTGTAAGTTTGTAACCAATGGATAGGTTACCTGGTCCTCCATGATTTGAGGACTGCGGCCCATCCA
>JANNPM010000318.1:0-18112 GCA_031400145.1 Chryseolinea sp.
TTCCAGGAATTCATTCCGTTCATTGAAAAAACATACAGGATAAAAGCAGACAAGCGTTACCGTGCCGTGGCCGGGCTATCGATGGGCGGTGGCGGATCTTTCTACTTTGCGCTGCATCATCCTGAATTATTTTCTGCCGCGTGTCCGCTGAGTGCCAGTACAGGACCTTTAACTATGGCCGATGCAAAGACGTGGTTGGAACGAAGTAAGCAGACAGCGACAGACGCACAATTGGATGCCTTCTATAAGCGATACAGCTCGTTGGAACTTATTAACGCCATGCCCGATGATCAGAAGAAAGCAGTAAGGTGGTATATCGATTGTGGGGATGATGATTTTTTATTCGAGGGCAATTCGTTGGTCCATGTTGCCATGCGTAAGAAGGAGATTCCCCACGAGTTCCGTATCCGCGACGGGGGACATAATTGGACATATTGGAGAACGGCACTGCCAACCGTGTTGGAGTTTGTGTCAGTAAGCTTTCACCAATAATCAAGGTGAAAGTGAAAAGTTTCCGAGCCCCGCGTCTGTGCAGCGTTCGAGCTGAAGCGAGTTTTCTGAGCGGAGCTCGATCACGTGGAGTGCGCCGAATACGGCCTGTTTGTGGGTGTCTGTGAACAGTTTTCGAGCTGGCCAATTGGTTGAGAATGAGAATAAACAACAAATTTGCTTGCGACGGAGTCGAATTTGCGAGGCAAAAGGGGGATTTTTCTCAAAAAAAATTTAAATTTCCTACCAATAAAGTAGATTGCGTACCGTTATGTACGATACGACTGTCTCTTGTGCAACATCATGATACGTGCAGTTTTTGGTCTACTTATCCTATGCACCGCCTGTCAGGTTGGTAAAATCCCATGCCCAAAGCCCGAGACTGTAAAGCTTCATAAATCTTTCAGACAAACGCCTTCTCCACTCCTCTCTGCTACGGCGACAAGAGAACCATCGCCGGATACTCATGCTAATGACAGACCCGCGGGTGTGCGTTATGTTAAGAATGTTTCCGTTGAAGAATGGGATTGCCCGCGGCCTGGTGCGAAACGCTATATGCCAAAATCCGTTAAGCAGAACATCCGAAAAAACAAAAAGAAATTTGAATCTGACATGAAGCAAGTCCGGCAGCAGTCGGATAGCTTATCAAGCCGGTAGCAGTGGCGGCCTTCAGCGTTGATGAGTATAGTCGAACTCGATAATGTAAGTTATGCATATTCCAAAGGCCTCGCCCTGCATTTCCCATCGATAAAATTTGATGAGGACAAAGTTACTGCAATCATTGGCCGCAGCGGTAGCGGCAAAAGTACTTTACTACAATTGATCAATGGACTTGTACGACCCGATTCAGGACAAGTCCAGGCCTTTAACACGCCACTTGAATACAACAACATACACCCGCTGCGGCTGCGGATGGGCTATATGGTGCAGGGTTCCGGTTTGTTCCCTCATCTGAGTGTTGAGTCGAATATCTTGATGCCGGGAGTAATATCGACAGGACGGAAAATGACTAGGCGTTTGGATGAAGTGATGGATCTTGTTGGTCTCGCACAGACGTATAAAGAAAAATTTCCATATCAGCTATCCGGTGGAGAACAGCAGCGGGTAGGAATATGCAGGGCATTGTTTCTTAATCCTCCGGTATTGCTTATGGACGAACCCTTCGGAGCATTGGATCCGGTGACGCGTGTAGAAATTCATCATGAGATCCTGCGACTGCAGAGTATGGTACCAAGAACCATATTGTTTGTTACACACGACATGCGTGAAGCCAGGATGCTCGCAGAAAAGATATTGGTGCTGGATAAGGGACGGATACAGCAGTACGATACAATAAGCAATGTGATGCTTAGTCCTGCTACCCCGGCAGTGGTGAAGCTTATTGAATCGGGTATTTTGTGAACAGGCTGATCCTTTTCATATCGCTTTTATTTTGGTCACTGCATACGCAGGCGCAAACAATCAGGGTTGGCGCCAAGCATTTTACAGAGGGCTACATTTTGAGCGAAATCATCTCGCAGCTTCTGGAAGCGAATGGATTGAAGGTCGATCGCAAGTATAATTTAGGCGGTACCTTGATTTGTTTCGAGGCGTTGAAAAATAGTGATATAGATATTTATCCAGAGTATAGCGGTACTATTTCTTCCGAGATTTTACGCCAACCGGGCTTGGGACTTAAACAGATCGATTCAAAATTACAGGAAACTTACCAGCTGGAGATATCGAAGCCTTTTGGGTTCAGCAACGCTTACTCCCTGGTTGGCGTAAGGAAAAATATACTTAAACACAATTTAAAGAAGCTCTCAGACCTGCGTAATAAAAATGATTTGCGCCTGGGCCTTAGCTATGAGTTCCTCAAGAGACAGGATGGATGGGATAACCTCAGGGCTACCTATAGCCTTTCACAACGGCCTGTCGCCCTGGAGCACGGTCTTGCGTATCAGGCATTGCGTGATGACAGAATTGATATCACCGACGGATATTCAACTGATGGTGAGATATCGAGATATGATCTCATAACCTTGGAGGACGACCTTCACTTTTTTCCATCCTACGAGGCGATGTCATTATACCGGCGGGACCTTCCGGAGAAAACAAAAGGAATCTTGTCAAAGCTCGACGGTAAGATAAACGGGCAGGCAATGCAGGAAATGAATGCAAAGGTATTGTTTGAAAACAGTTCAGTTCAAGAGGTCGCCGCTGATTTTTTGAGACAGCATAAGTTAACGAATCACGAAGCTGCCGGACCGCCTTCCGTCTTGAGCGAGATATGGGTGCGAACGCTGACACACATTGAACTCACCTTTGTTGCGTTGATATTTGCGGTTGTCATTGCATTGCCAGTAGCCATTGCATTATTCTGGCATCCGCGTTGGGCTAATGCCACGGTTTATCTTACGGGATTACTTCAAACTATACCGTCAATTGCACTCCTTGCCATGATGATCCCGCTGTTCGGAATTGGTGTTATACCGGCCGTCGTAGCGTTGTTCTTGTATGCGTTGTTGCCGATTTTGAGAAATACGTTGAGCGGGTTGCAAACCGTAGACCCCTTGCTGAAGCGCGTTGCTGATGGCATTGGTATGACCCGTTTTCAGAAATTGAGGCATGTTGAATTTCCATTGGCGATGCCGATGATTATGGCGGGCATTCGTACTGCGGCCGTGATTAATGTAGGTACAGCCACGCTAGCGGCTTTTATCGGAGCCGGTGGCCTTGGAGAGTTTATTGTTTCCGGGCTGGCCTTGAATAACACTGAATTGATCTTGCGTGGTGCGATACCTGCAGCGCTGCTGGCATTGAGCGTTGAACTTGCGTTTACTGTTTTGGAACGATGGCTTGTGCCGAGGCATCTTGGCGGTAATCGTTGATGATAAATATCTCAGTACACCGTAATCTGTCCATCTACATAACACCACGCCCACCTTTCGCCGGGCTCTGCAGACACTACAACCGGATGGCCAGACGCACGGAAGTGTAGTGTCGCATGTTGTTCAGGAGAATCATCGCAGCAAAGGGTTTGTCCGCAGGTCTGACATGTCCGGAGGTGTAACCAATCACTTCCAATAGTTACGCACACATCACACGCTAGTTCTTTGGGTAGCTTGATGTCGTCGAGGTTCGTCAGATGTTTACAAAGGTCTTTGCTCATTTTCAATCATCTAAACTAACAATTCAAAACAGGGTGATGCAGCGCGTCAGCAAGGGTTCATTCTTTATTGCTCCGCCAAATACTCGTGTACAAACTTTATCGCCATCGCTCCTTCACCTACCGCAGACGCTACACGACTCATCGCGCCGGCACGCACATCACCCGCCGCGAAAATGCCGGGGCTGCAGGTTTCTAACAAAAACGGCTCACGGGAAAGTTTCCATGACTTCTTAAAATCGTCATAGTTCAGTAGGTCCCTGCCTGTTTCGATGAAGCCTTTTGGGTCTTTAATAATGTCAAGCTTGATCCAATCAGTGATGGGTTTTGCGCCGATAAAAATGAATACAGCGGCCGCCTTTACCTGCCGGCGTACGCGCGTCTCCATATTTTCAAGGCATATCTCCTCAAGTTTATCTGTTCCATATACCTGGCCCAGCGTGGAATCCGGAACTACCTCGATATTCGGCGTTGCATTGATCTGATCGGTAAGGTATTGAGACATTGTGCTTGAAAGACTTTTTCTTCTGATCACAATGTAAACCTTCGATGCATGATTCGCGAGATACATCGCCGATTGTCCGGCTGAATTACCACCGCCAATAATGTATACGTCCTTGTCCTTGCACGCATGAGCTTCCGTCGTCGACGCACCGTAGTAGACTCCTGCGCCCGTAAATCTATCGACGTCGACCGCATCCAGTTCACGATAGTCGACGCCTGTGGTGATTACAACGGACTTTGCGTTCAGAGCGCTTCCATCCTTT
Organism: Chryseolinea sp.; assembly: GCA_031400145.1. Lineage (GTDB taxonomy): Bacteria > Bacteroidota > Bacteroidia > Cytophagales > Cyclobacteriaceae > Chryseolinea. Next base: position 4,405 of record JANNPM010000318.1, read on the forward strand.
AGCGTGATGATTTTATAATTGTCTTTAATGGATATGTTTGTTACCTCTTGAGGTGAAAGAAATTCCACACCGAACTTTGCCACCTGTGATATTGCGCGTCGCGACAACTCTGCGCCGCTCAGCCCGTTGGGAAAGCCAAGATAATTTTCAATTCTCGAGCTCGTTCCGGCCTGGCCACCTGGAGCGCGTTTTTCGATCAGCGCAGTGTTCAACCCCTCTGAGCCGCCGTATACCGCCGCCGCCAGGCCCGATGGCCCGGCACCGATTATGGCAACGTCATACATGGTTTTTGTCGCCTTAGACTGCATCCCTGTTTTCTGACCTAGCTCGTACAAGTCGGGGTTTTTGAGAAATACACCGTCATCAAAGAAAACCACCGGAAGCTCTTTGCGATCGATCTTGTTTAGGTCTGTTAACTCACGTCCCACTGGATTTGACTCAAAATCTATCCACTGATAAGGCATTAAGTTACCTGACAGAAAATCTTTAATCTGATGTGACCGTGGAGACCACTGATATCCAACGATTCTAATGCCTTCAAATGCCGGAACATGGCCGCTTTGCCATTCCTCCAATTGGTCATTCAATGCGGGATAAAGTTTTTCTTCCGGAGGATCCCATGGTTTCATGAGGTAATAATCCAGCTGAACATCATTGATGGCACGGATAGCCGCCTCGGTATCTGAATATGCTGTCAGGAGAATTCTTTTTGCTAAAGGAAAGTAGTCTTTTGCTTTTTTAAGAAAATCAACGCCCAGCATCTCCGGCATCCGTTGATCTGACAAGAACAGTGCGACAACTTCGCTCTTATTCTTCAGTTCCCTGAGCGTATCCAGCGCTTCCGTTGCCGATGACGTGCTGAGAATCCTGTAGTCGCGGCCATATTGGTTTCTCATATCGCGCACTATTGCACGAAGTACCTGGGGATCGTCATCAACTGCCAGGATGATAGATTTCTTCATATAGGATTTGAGTTTTCCGCGCTAACTTATCTGCGCGTCTATTTAGTGTCGATGGGAATACACACCACGAACGAGGTTCCCTTTTCATTGGATTCCACATTAATTTCGCCGCTATGCTGACTGATGATTTGCCTGGCTACTTCAAGGCCAAGGCCAGTTCCTTTCCCTATTGGCTTAGTCGTAAAAAAGGGGTCAAATATTTTGTCCAGTATTTCCCGTGGTATGCCTGGGCCATTGTCCATGACGGATACGATTACGTTTTTGTTTTCTCGTTCCGTCCGTATCTCGAGCCTGTTGCCGGGCCTTCCTTCCATTGCGTCGATAGCATTATCAATAAGATTTGTCCATACCTGGTTCATTGCGCTGGCAAATATCCTCACTTGGGGAAGATCGGGCAGATAATTTTCTACCAGAGAAACATTGTTCTTCTTCAGTTTGTGGTTCAGCATCGTCAATGTGTTCCGAATCCCGATGTGGATATCTGTAAGATCCTTGTCGGGTGTCTGATCCATGTGTGTATAGCCTTTAACGGATGTTACAAGGGTATTGATCCGCTTCGCTGCTTCTTCAATTTCCGAAACCAATTGCTCGGTGCTCAGCATTTGGTGCAACCATCCAAAGACTGCTTTCTTATCTTCCGCGTGAAGTATTGATTTTACTTTGTCAAGATCCGCAGTGCCGATACTGAATGCTGTAAACGTTTCCACGAGGTCTTCGTCAGCTTCCATTTCATTGTCGGCTAACCACTCAAATATATCATCCTCGCGTGCAGTTCTGTCACTTAGGGACAATACTACTTTTCGATCGCCCTTTATCCAGGAGAACAGCAGCCTGGTCAGCTCGTTCACTACCTCTTCCGTTGCTTTGATATTGATAACGCGTTTGAAATTTTCGGGAATGTTGGAGAGATGACGTTTCAGTTCCTGCGCGCTGCGCACTACTGCGGCAGACGGGTTATTAAGCTCGTGTGCAAGTCCGGCGGATAATTTACCCAGCGCCATCATCTTTTCATCCTGTTGTTGTTGCCTGGTGAAGTCTCGCACCCTGTCTGTCATATTGTGTACGAGGACTTCTACGAGCTGATAATGATTTCTGATCATCTCTGGAAAATGATCCTTGTGAAGGGAATACATGAGGGTTTCGCCCTGGACTATTCCGATGCCCACGGCGACTTTCATGCGTGAGAAAGGCAGCTGCCCTGTGATCTCCAGCGTATCAAAGGTGCCCATGTGACGGAGGTTTCGTCCCTGTTCAATATAAAAGTTTATCTCTCCCTTCAGGAGGATGCGCATGTGTTCGATCGGCTCTCCTTTTTTGAAAGCGGGTTCACCGTCAGCATAGGCCATCACCGTACCTTTCTCAACCAACCAGTCCAGCTGATTTTGAGGCAAATCTTTAAATTCCGGCACCCTGCGAAGTTCTTGTAGAAGGTCAGTCATCTTTCAGCCGCTAATGTCATTGGTAACAAATACAGCATGGCGGAAGTTACAAGGCAATTGTTGTTTTTTTTGTTTGGACCAAACATGAACGGACGGGACCGTCAGGGTAAATCAGGAGAGAGTTGGCTTATGGCGGTAGTTGAACGCGAAGGGAAAGACCATAGCAAGTATCAGCGCGTAGCCCGCAAATGATAGCCAGATGCTTTGCCAGTCACGATTTCCGTCTAAGGTAAAGTAGTCCACGACCCAGCCACTGATGGTACCACCGAAAAAGGCGCCGATGCCATTCGTCATAAGCATAAAGAGACCCTGAGCGCTGGAAAGCACCGAAACATCTGTCTCCTTCCTCACAAAAAGCGATCCTGATATATTGAAAAAATCAAAAGCGATACCATAAGTTACCATTGAAAGAATGAGTAGTGCAAGTCGCTCGCCCGGATCTCCAAAGGCGAACAGACCAAAGCGAAGAACCCATCCAAATATGCTCATGAGCATGACAGTTTTGATACCAAATCTTTTCAGAAAGAAGGGAATGGTGAGGATAAAAAGGGTTTCGGAAATTTGTGAAACAGACATCAGGAGGCTGGGGTGCAGTACGGCAAAGGAGTCGGGATACTGGTCGGTGAAATCATAAATGAATGTCTCGCCAAAAGTATTTGTAATCTGCAATGCCGCGCCAATCAACATGGCAAAAACAAAAAAGACGGCCATCCTGCTGTTGCGGAATAGAATGAATGCGTCAAATCCGAGCGCGGAGGACCATGAGCCGTTGCGTTTTACATTTGCGGGGGGGCATGCGGGCAGCGTGAAAGCATATATCCCGAGAAGCAACGCGCAGGCCGAGCTAATATACAGCTGCGTCGGGCTTAACGTCCATTTTCCAAAGTCGATCACCCACATCGCGGAAATAAAACCGACCGTGCCCCAAACTCTTATCGGAGGAAAAGTTTTAACAATGTCGATGCCTTGCTTTTGAAGGATGGCGTATGACACCGCATTGTTCAAGGCAAGAGTGGGCATGTAAAACATTGAATTGATCAACATCAGCAGATACATCATATTGAAACGGGTGACATGGGCGGCTGAAAACAGCACCACGGCTCCAACGAGATGGGAAAATCCCAATACGCGCTCTGCATTTATCCAGCGGTCTGCGATGATACCCAATACTGATGGCATGAACAATGAGGCTATCCCCATCGTGGCATAGATGCCACCCACCTCTGAGCCTGAAAAGTGCAGGGTGTGTATTAAATATCCGCCCAAAGAGATCAGCCACGACCCCCAGATAAAGAACTCCAGGAAGTTCATCAGGATGAGCCGGTATTTAATGGTCATGGGTTAAGGTTGTTTTTAGATGCCAGGGTCACAACTTGGCGAAGTATTTTCTGGCCTCAGCCATCACATCGGAAGCGAGGACAAAGGCCGAGAGCATTGTTGGAATCGCCATTATGGCAAAAGCTATGTCGATCAGATTGAGCACAAAATCCATTGATGCTACGGCGCCTAGCACTATCGTTGTGAGATAGAAATAATCGTACCACACACTTCTTTTTTCTCCAACGAGGTACGACAGCGCTTTTCGTCCATAATAACTGTAGGAGAATAATGCGCTGATGGCAAATACAAACGTACAAAGCAACAGCACATAGTCACCGCCAAATGGCATAGCGGCGCGGTACGCCATAGAAGTCAGGGTAATACCGCTAGCGCCAGGTGTCAGCCATGCACCGGTTACCAGGATCGCCAACGCCGTCAACGTACAGGAGATAATCGTGTCGATGACCGGACTAAGCATAGAGATGAGCCCTTCGCGGATTGGTTCGGTACTTTTTGATGCGCCCATAGCCATGGGCGCAGTGCCAATTCCTGCTTCATTGGAAAATGTTGCCCTCCGTACACCGAGCATAATGATCCCGCCAACCATGCCACCCAGGAATGGATTGCCATGAAAATTTTCCGCGGTAAACGCATCGGTAAAAATAAGTTTGAGATAGTACGGGATCTTGTCGGCATATACCACCAGGATAATCATGACAGATACAAAATGCAAAACGATCATGGTGGGTACCAGCCTCCCTGCCCAATCTCCGATCCGATGAATACCACCGACAATAACTATTGAGCAAAGCGCGGTAATGAGCAGGCCGATAATCATTTTCGTCAGACTCACCTGCGTACTGCCTAAGGCGAAGAACGATTCGGTAAGACCGAGCGGTTTCAGGCCGATATCAACCAATGCCTGCGTTAGTTGATTGGTTTGAAAGATGGGCAATGCGCCAACCATGCAACATACGCAGAAGAGAACTGCCAGTGGTTGCCATTTCTTACCCAGCGCTTCGCGGATAACGTACATAGGTCCGCCTTGTAACTCGCCATTACTATCTCTACCACGGTACATGCTGGCCAGGGCACTTGTAAAGAAATTTGTAGACATTCCAATAAAGGATGTAATCCACATCCAGAAAAGTGCGCCGGGGCCACCCATGGCAATAGCCGCTGCAACACCTGCTAAGTTACCCATGCCTACCGTGGAGGCCAACGCTGTTGAAAGCGCTTGATAAGCTGTGATTTGTCCGGGCGCATGCGCATCGTCATACTTCCCGCGTAGGATATTAATGGCATGGAGAAAGTACTTGTACTGAATGAATCCTGAATAGAACATGAAGTAAAGACCTCCACCAATAATGAGAAATAAGACTGGCCACCAGATGATGCTCGCAGCATCGGAGAGATAATTGTTAATGGAATTCAAAAGGTAGGTGCTTAAGAAGGTTAAAATAGACATAATTTTCAAGTCTGCTACAACCTGATCATCTAATTGGGAAATAAGCGTTATTGCGCTTTCTCGGTTAATGCCCTTTCAGGCGACAGATGCTTTTTCTTGATAAAGTTACCCACTGCGGGTGCAAAGGCCTCAGGTTCTACCGGTTAATGATTCAAAATCAACCGGAAAACGGTTATTCGGTTTTCCTGATAATCGCTTTCTGTTAACAGCGTCACCAAAAATCATCGTACGTAAATGTTTAATATTATGCCGCAATACCCATATAGTAGTCGTCCCAATGTCAGTCGCAATAAGGAATATTGAATTTCGAAAACTTTTATTTTGCTGGCCAGAAAAGGCAATGCGAATCCTCTATGAATCGCATTATGATGCACTGCTCATTATATCGCAACGCATTACACTCGATCTTTGTGCAGCGGAAGAAATTGTCCAGAACATATTCACCACCTTATGGACGGTCCATAGACGGCAGCATACGGACTACGAACCTATTCAATATGAACTTGTTCGACTCGTCAGGAGAAAATCTCTCAAGGCGTACAAGCGCCGGGTCAAACTTATGCGTGCGCGGGAAGACGTCTTAGACAAGCGCTGGTGGCAATTTCCAATTCGATTTATTAGTAATTGTAAAGGAGGGGTAAGCGCTTTCAAGGGCGTCACAGGCAGGCGTGAAAGACCCGACAGAATCCAGCTCGTGGATAAGGCGTTGTCGGGTCTCATCACGCGGGACGAGCAACTGCAGTTAAATGAGTTGAATCAGTTAGATCCCCGATTTAAGCAAGAATTCGAGGATGTTTTATTTATAGTCGACAATGTCCCTGAACTGCCAGATGAATATGCGCTCGACGATAATTTCTATTATGGATTTAGACAGATCGAGCATAGCGTGAACGGAATTCGAAGAGGGCGAAGGCGACTGAGCGATGTCATGTGGAAAGGATTGATTGTCTTGATTGCGCTCCTGGGCGCCCGGCTAATTTTAAGTATGCTGCCTTCAGAACATATGCTGACCTTTGGGAAAAGTGAAGCGGAATTAATGAAGGTTAAACCAGGTCAGAATATTCATCTCGATGATAAAGGTCACGCACGTTACACGGGGACACTCTCTTTTTCAAGTAGTTGTGTGGAACATGTTTTCGAGTCCATTGAACATTCATTCAACGTCAAAATCGAGAGAATAAATGTTGAGTTGCCGGAACGCCGCTTTACTGGCACTATTCACTTACAGGGCTCTATCGATGATGTCCTGGAGACACTTTGTCTGATCCTTGAACTCCGCATTTGTCGTAAGTCCAAGGGAACTTATGTCATCTCGGGGGCAAAACTTTACTCCGTGGGGGCCGAATAGGCCGTCAGCAACCACCTGATTACCCGGCCAACCGCCCGTTGGCGCAGGGATTTATCTATGATATTGGAATCGTCCGGCAACAGGGGAGACACTTCGTTTCAGGAGTTTTTGGTCTTTCAGCTTCTTTAGCGCGCCAGCGGTAGCGGAACTCTTAAGCTGTATGTTATATTCTTTCTTGCAGTAAAGGATAACTGCGGCTACCGTTCTCGGAGTATTAAAGAAATTTCCTTCCAGGAGGCGCCTGATAGTTGAAGTAGTCTCTGGTCCCCGCTGTTTCTTGCGCCCGGTATTGAAGTCAATATTAAGCTCAAATTTATAATCAAGCTTCAGAAGATCGGATGGATGTTTGCCCAACGCAACAGCCAGCGCCACAATTGTATGCAGGTTGGGGGAGTTCGCGCCATTTTCCAGCCGTGAGATCTGATTTTCATCCATGTCGACCATCGCCGACAAATCCGCTTGCGTCCACTGCACTTTTTCCCTTGTTTGTTTAAGGAGGGCTCCAAAAGCAAGCTGAATCTTTTTATCCCTTTTCCTCACAGCAGCAAACTGCTACTGACACCTGGTTAATTTATTATCAAATTTGTATATAAAATATTGGCTCGATATTTTTGAAAAGTCTTCCGGCAGCATTTCCTTAGATGCCTGTAACAATGTTTAGTGCCCGCTTGTTCAGTGATTATTGTTCTAACTATCTCAGCCTTGATTAATCCATAGCGCATGCCTAAAACGAGTTGTGATCAGATACTTCAGAAATTCTTAACTGGCAGATTGCCGGAGCCGCAGCATCAAAGATTGGAACGCTGGCTGGAAATGATGAGAAATGGCGCAATCCGGAGCAGCGGTTTGAGCAAGCCGGAGGAGAGGATCTTTTTTCAATATGTTTCTGCAGGCACTTCCGATATTGAAGATTTCAAAGGGATATATGAAGATCCTTACAGAACTCGCCGTCGCAGGCGGTTCAAAATACTTCTGATCATGATAATGATACTTTCTGCATGCTACATAGCTTCGACTTTTGTTTTCTCAATGCAGCAGCTGAAAGCAATCTAGTCGTTCTCAACAACGGAACAGTAGCAAGGGTCATAAAGGGCAGCCAAATTTTGCACTACGAGAATAATGTCTGCTTCCACGGCGATCAATTGAACTTTGTCAATGTCATATAAAGAATTCGTGTCCTTTGGAGATACTGCCTTGCCGTGAGCGCATTAACTTTTTGCTCATAACGGGGCAAAGCAACGGGAAATATTATCATTTGATCATCGCTTACACGTTCCCTTTCGTTCACGATAAGTCCGCTTGAATCCATTAAGTGCGTATGAAGGATCTGCAAAATAATTCTATAATCTACCATGATAATCTTGGCTTACGCGGTTGCTGTAGCAAAGTAACTTTCATACCACGTTCAAATGGCCTGAATCCGGTTGAATCCATCAGATTTTTTTGGAATGGGGAAACTTTTACCGAGCAGTACCGAATTATTTCCCCAGATGAAATGTAGCTTTCGCTTGCTCGATGTGTGGGACGGAAAGCATGCACTAGATTTTAAGGTCCACTTTCTTGCCTGAATTCACTGCCAACACAATACCGTCCATAATCTTCAGATCTTTTACGCCTTCCTCACCATCCAAAGGTACTTCCGGCTTTTTGCCTTTAAATATCATGTCAGACATCTCATCCATTTGAACTGTCTGGTGTGTTACATGCGGGAAGCTCAGTACACCCTGGTGGGTCTTTGCTTTGATCGGCCCATATCCGGTGGAGGGTTGCATTTCAGCGAAGCCCTTGTCACCATTAAGAAAGAAGCGATCCAGGTTATTCATGCTATAAGTAGAAAGACAGGACGCAACGGCACCGCTAGGGAACCCAAGCTGAAATGTGATGGTTTCATCCACTCCTTCCTTAAACTTAACCTTGTCGATTTTTACTTCCTGGGCTGTTACCCAGATTGGCTCTTCGCCAATCATGTAACGCGATCCGTTCACCGCATAAATGCCAATGTCCATCAACGAACCGCCACCTGCAAGTTTCCGATCAAGTCGCCATTGAGTTGGATCACCTATAATAAATCCAGTAAGGCCCTGGAAGAAAAGCGTTTTCCCGAATTCGCCCGCCTTACGCTTGCGAATAATTTCCAGGGTGTTCGGCTCCAGGTGCATCCGGTAGCCCACCAACAATTTTACATTCGCCTTCTTACAAACGTCGACCATTTCTTGTCCTTCGTCAGCGTTTAAAGCCATGGGCTTTTCGCAGATAACATGCTTTCCCGCGCCGGCGACCCGAACTACATTGGGTTTATGCAAGGCATTGGGAGTGATAACGTATACTGCGTCGATATCGGGATTGTTTTTGATTTTATCGAAGTTCTCATAGTTGTAACAGTTCTTTTCAGGAATGTTATACTTTGCCTGCCATTCTTTGACTTTTGCAGGTGTGCCGCTGATTACCCCGACGAGCTTTGCCTTGGTGCATGCCTGCATCGCGTCAGCTACACGCCTACCGTAACTGCCCAGTCCCATAATCGCAACGCGCAGCACCGGGCCCTGATTGGGTTGCCCTGATGCAACATCATGTTCAGCGATAGCAAGTGAAGGTGCAAGCGGGAGTGAAATTACAGAGGCTGTTATTTTTTGCAGGAAGTTTCTACGAGAATCCATAGAGGTAACTTAATTTGTTGATTTGCACGGCAGTAGTTGGTAGATGCCATGGGTTAATATACTAATCTTTACTAAATTAACCACCCGCGTTCGCGACGCGTTTACGGCGGGATACTTAACCATCAGTATGCCGGGCGTTATGATCGCCAGATAGCAGTTCAAGCTGGGCAGCGGGTCCGCCAGTCAGATTTCATTGGGCCTAATTGCTTGCGCCCAACGCTGGCACAAAATCCAACACGATAGAGTTCATGCAGAATCTCTTGCCGGTCGGGCGCGGGCCATCATCGAAGAGATGACCGAGATGGCCACCGCATCGGCCGCACAGAACCTCGATCCGCTCCATACCGAAAGAGTTGTCTGCAATATAACGTACACTTGTTCTTCTATCGGCCTCAAAAAAACTTGGCCAGCCGCAGTCACTTGCAAACTTTGCATCCGACCTGAATAGTTTGTTGCCGCACGCAGCGCAGTAGTATGTTCCCCGGCCGGTATAGTTCCAATATTTTCCTGTGAAGGCACGTTCCGTATCCTTGTTTCGGGCGACCTGAAAGATGTCCTCAGGCAGCACCTTTTGCCATTCATCATCGCGCACGTGTAATGTGGTTGTGTCAGTTCTAGAATAATAGGGATTGACCTTGGGAACTGAATCGTTGCCAACCGCGATCCGCGTCGTTGCCAGACCAGCGGCGTCACGCGTTTTATGCATGCAACAAAAAAGCACCAGGGGCAAGAGCAGCAAAAAATTTCCTTTCATTGCGAGATTATTTGGGTGTCCATTAAACACGACTGCGGACAATATAGTTTTAGCGCGCGGACAATTTATCCACCATTAACTTACGAAAGATAAAGAGACTGCAGTAGATTTGAGCGAGGTGGGAATGAACGGCTGATGGAACGAATCACTCAAAATTGCCATCCCGCAAACTGTTGATAGGCAAGGAGGCTTCTGCTTCACTCATTGTTGACATAATTATCCAGTGTACGTCGGGAATTTCAAGCGGCGCGTAGGCAGAAAGAACATCAACGCCGGCGCTATTTTTCTCCAAGATCGTTCCACTCATGCCTGCCAAAGCCCGGCTCGATGATTCCAGGTTAATATCCTCCATAAGAATACTGGTTTCCATTTTCCGGATCTGCAGCAATACTGAGCTATCATAGTTCAGTTTCTTAAGCGCGGCGAGGTGACCATCCATGTTCTCAATCAGCTGGCGTGAAATCGAGCGAAGTTTGTAATCACCTCCAACCATAAATGTTTCGCCGCTGTCACCAAGCCCGTCTCCACGCCACTTGTTATTGCCCGTTAGTATCTGGTTGATCTTATTTATCGGCATTTGAAACACGAGAATTCCAGCCTTGGTTTTACCCTCATATACGGGACACGCTATAAACGATGCGGGTGCATGATAAGAGGGATCATACGGTTCAAAATCAATCAGCTGTACAAAATTCTTGTCTGTGGTGGCGATAGCGTTCTTCACCACCCTTCCGAAATTGGTCATGTGATACTTACCGCTCACAAGGCTCGTGGCGAAGTCGACTTCCTTAAAGACGCTATATACCATATCCCCTGTGGTGGCATCGAGCAAAAACATGTCATAGTATCCGAATTTCTCCAGAAAATTTCGGAGTATAGGATGATACAACGCATGTACCTTACTGTATTCACTTCCATCCTGTGCATCATCAAGCAATGATTTCTTTCCCGTTGGATGTTGGTTCCCGGAAATATAAAGATGCTGTAAATGCGTTACACGCGGATCCTCGGGAATGAAGTCCGATGCGTTGGCGGTAAAATTTGTGTTGTCTTTTATTCGCGGAATGAATTCATTGCTATAATAATCATTCAGACTTTCGCGATAGCTGTTTTGCTGGGATGCTGTTATGCCTTGATCGATGTTGTAAAAAGCTTCCTTGAATGCCTTGATAGCCTCAATTACCATCCTGTCTTCCGAAAACGTAAGAATCTGGCTTCTTATGATATCAAAATAATATTCAACATTGCGTTTTTTTGTGGAGGTTATGGACTTCAGCTGATCGAATTTTGACTGATAGTTAAGGTCTCCAAGCTTTTTGAAAAGTGCATTGTACTTGCGGCTGATTGCCTCCTGCGTTGCCTGCAGTGCTCCCTGGTTCTGACGTAGCTCCTCCTCCTGTGCACGCATGAGTTCGGTCTGGCCGTGCAGCTCATCAACCATACGCCGGGTATTTTCATTTGCGCGGAGGGTTGAAACGGTGAAGGCAATGCTTTCTCCTATCTTTTCTACAAACGCAACTTCGTGTTTTTGAAACTCTAGAAAAGATGCCAGTTCTATAACACCGACCATCATCTCATTCATTTTCAGCGGTACGATCAGAATGTTTCGCGGGTTCGCTTCGCCCAAACCAGAGGTAATCCTAACGAAATGATCAGGTACATCCTTTAAGTAAGTTGTTTGTCTTTCCAGGAAGGCCTGGCCGAGAATTCCTTCACCCAATGCAATACTCTGTGTAAGGTGTTTTGTACGATTGTAAGCATAGCAAGCCTGGAGATCAAGACAGTCTTCTTCTTTTTCGTTTTTTACAGCAAGGTAAACGGCGCCCTGGTTTGCCTTAATGATGCGCACAAGATTGACAATGATATCATGAGAAATGGATTTTAGATCTTTTGCAGACTGAAGAACCTCCACAAAGCGGGCGAGCCCATCGGCAGCCCAGTTCCTTTGTTCGTCCTCTTGCTTGATCGCGATCAGTCTGTCTTTGATATTAATGAGTGCCTTTCCCAAAACATCCTGATCGTGCCGGGGTGAATAGGTCGCCTCAAGATTGCCCGAACGGACCTGCTCCGCAAATTTTGTTTGGCGTATAACGTCATCCATCACCAGGGCAATGGACGCCCCGATTCTTGTTGTCTCAGGCAGACCATTCACATGCCTAACTGCGCCCAGTTTTCCGGAAGCCAGATTGCGGGATATCAACTCTATCGATTCGAGAGCCTTCGTGAGTCGTTGAATGAAGCGCGCAGCAACGATTCCATATCCTATCAATAATAGTACTGTCACCGCGAAGTGAATTGCGTACTCTGTTATGTTCCTCCGAAAAACGAAGGCAACAAAACACAGGGTTAACAGTAATGGTAAACCGAATAGAAGGGATAGTTTTTGAGAGAGCTTTAACTTGCGAAACCCAAAATCCATGATTGTGCCATAAGTAGTGAAAGTAGCATTTTTTTTCCTAAACAATCGCTTCGGACAAGTGCAATTAACCGCGAAGGTGCCCAGACGCGAGGGAATCCGGGTGACTGGGTGGCACACTGATGTCACGGCCTACCTTGGGGATCGTAAGCCTCGTATCGTAAGGACCCTGTCCTCCGCATCAATCGGGTTAAAAATGATACATCATACTTATATCAATCCCATCGATAATTGATGTCGAATTATTACTTTTGTCTATTGCGTCTTTAGTAACCCCACATCTACCTTATGAATCTGCAGCAACTCGAGTACATTATTGCTCTCGATATCCACAGAAACCATGTGAAGGCAGCAGCGTATTGCCACGTTACACAGCCTACCCTGAGCATGATGGTAAAGAAACTTGAGGGCGAACTTGGGGTGAAGATATTTGACAAGAGTCAACCGCTCAAGCCCACCTCGACTGGTGAGATAATTGTCTCGCGAGCCCGTCAAATCCTGCTGGAAATTAAAAATCTGAAGGAGTTTATCAAGAATGAAAAGGATTCTATTGAGGGCGAATTCCGGCTAGGCGTTATCCCAACTTTGGCTCCTTACCTGTTGCCGCGTTTTCTCAATGAGTTTCTCGAGAAAAATCCCGGTACATCATTCACAGTAATGGAATTGCAGACGAACGAGATCATCCGATACCTCAAGACAAATCGGCTTGACCTCGCTATCCTTGTTACACCCATAGATGATAAGGAGATTCGCGAAGTGCCGGTATTTTATGAACCGATCTTGCTATATACGGCCGAGAAATTGAAATATTATCACCAGGAGCGGGTCAGTCTTAAGTCGCTTACGTACGATAATCTGCTGATGTTGGAAGAAGGACATTGTTTCCGGGGACAAGTGGAGAATCTCTGTTCGGCGAAAGGAAAAACGACACATCATCAGCTGAATTATCAAAGCGGATCTTTTGAAACGTTGAAGGCCATGGTCGATAACAATTATGGATACACGCTAATTCCCGAGCTATCAGTTAATATCAAGAGCAGGCATGTGAAGCGATTCAATTCTCCTGAACCAGTACGTGAAGTAAGCCTGGCCGTTCATAATGGCTTTGTCAAGGAAATGTTGCTGATAAAGCTCCGCGACGCTATCCTGAAATCAATTCCTGCGCATTTCAAAAAGAACGAGAAGTACATCCGAGTGCGATGGAATTGATAGGGTTGGCTAGGCAGCCTCAGAGTCCCCGAGACGGGAGACTCTGCGGGGGAGGACGGAACGGGGAGACGCTGCGGGGGTGATTAATGATGGTTGGTGCTGGGAAGCCGCAGAGTCCCCGAGACGGGAGACTCT
>JANNPM010000328.1:0-3563 GCA_031400145.1 Chryseolinea sp.
TTGGGATCACCCGCGAACTTGTTGGTGGAAAGGACGCCGTCATTGAACTCCGTGGTAAAACGGTTGGTGAATTGCGCGCGGAACTCTCTTCGAGATATCCGGAGCTTACCGGGCTCACCGCTTTGTACATAGCGGTCAACAGCAACTATGCAGCAGAAGATCAGGTGCTCAGTCCGGATGATGAGATCGCATTAATACCTCCGGTTAGTGGAGGATAAGCATTTTTTGTGATTTATTGACTAATCTTAAGTATCTTCGAAGGCTGCCTTGAAACTTTAACAATGATTAAAATAACTGAAAAAAAAATCGATGTTCAGAAAGTTATCGACACTGCTTCAAGCCTGAACGCTGGAGCTATAAATGTTTTTATTGGTACTGTCCGCAACAACGCCGACGGCAAGAAAGTGGTTTGGCTTGAGTACGAAGCTTACGAAACTATGGCTGTCGCGGAGATTCGTAAAATTATGGAGGAAGCGAGTCGGAAATGGTCGTTGCTCGGCTGGGCAGTAAGTCATCGCATAGGCACACTCAAACCTGGAGAAGTTGCCGTTGTGGTTGCCGTATCAACGCCACATAGAAGCGAATCCTTTTCGGCATGCCAGTTTGTTATCGATACACTCAAAGAAAAAGTTCCTATCTGGAAGAAAGAAGTATTTGAGGATGGGCAGGAATGGATTTCGGCGCGGCCGGAACTGGAAGCTAAGGCGTGAAAGTTACTATTGACAAGACAAAAAAAAAGCTCCCATTAAAGGAGCTCTTTTTGTGTGGAAATCACCTTATAACACTGATTACTGCTGCAACAATCATTACAGCCATTGTAAATCCGGTAGCCATTGCAATAATTAAATCGCGATAGATCGGATTGATCTGGAGTTTCAAAAGTGTTTTCATAAGTCAACTATAGTTTAAAGCCATATGCAAGATGAGAATAAAAATTATGACTTTCGTTTCCATACAAATTTAAATTTTATGAAATCATTCATTACATATTTGTATCTTTTTGGGAATTCGGCATTTCGGTGTTGAATTTAACGTGTGGAATCAAATTACGCGCGGTAAGGGTAAGCTGTCCAGCATAAAAAATTAATGAGTAAGAAAATTCCTTAATTGAGAAATGCATTACTTGTCCGCACAATTCCCGAGATTATATGAACGATACTTTAAATGGTGTTTTCTATATGTTGCCTCGTGAAATCGATCAGGCATTTGAGCGGACATTACGTCACAGATTTTTTCATGCGTATGTCGGATCCGTTGCAGTACAATTATATTATAGGTATTCGACGATTAACGCCTAACTGCAACTGGACTCAAATGCATACGTTTGATTTTTAAAAATTCAGAAATTGTCGGATGTTTATGATCTTTGCGGATACTTTTTTATAACTGATCACTTGTGAGCGTTATGGCGAATATTCTTTACTTCGGTGGTGACGGTCCAGCCTTTACTTCAGGCCAACGGTGCAATGCCCTCCGCAGAATAGGTCATAGTGTTGAACTGCGCGATCCTTTCGTTGCGTTTTCGAAGGAATTTAATTCATGGCAGGGAGCCGTAAACTTCAAATCAGGTTTTATCTTCCTGCAAAAGAAAATGCAGGCATGGCTGGAACACGTAACAAAAGATCTTAAACCGCCGCCAGATTTGATATGGATAGATATGGGCGAACTCTTTGGACCGAAATGCATGGAGGTGCTGAAGAGGCTTGGGTGTCGTATCGTCACATATAATGTCGATGACCCGACAGGTAAAAGGGATGGCTACAGATTCAAGCAGTTTATCAAGTCAATTCCCTTTAATGATTTAATTGTTGTCGTCAGGGAGGAATCAGCGAGAGAATGTGAACAGCTTGGCGCGAAAAAGGTCGTCAGGGTATATAGAAGTTATGACGAAGAAGTTCATAAGCCCTTTCCTTCTCTGTCTGAAATTCCGGGTAAGTTTAATTCTGATGTCGTTTTCATTGGCACATGGATGAGACATGAGCAACGGGATGAGTTTCTCCTTAAATTAATGGACCAGGGTTTACCAGTTTCTATTTGGGGCGATAGATGGCCGAAGAGTCCATTGTTCTCAAAGTTGAAGGATGCATGGCGTGGAAATGGATCGTATGGACGTGATTACGTAGCCGCAATACAAGCATCAAAAATTTGCATCGGCATGCTTTCGAAAGGGAATCGCGATTTGCACACTACGCGATCGCTCGAAATTCCATTTGCAGGCGGACTGTTTTGCGGCGAGAGGACAACTGAGCACCAGTGGTTGTATAAGGAGAATGAGGAAGCTGTGTTTTGGTCGGATGCATCTGAATGCGCCCGTATCTGTAAGACGCTTCTCCAGGATGATGCGCTGCGTGAACGCATCAGGCTGGCCGGAATGAAAAAGGTAAGGTCTCTGCAATTAGGCAATGAGGATGTAGTCCGCAAGATTGTTCAGATGGTCCTGGAGCTCAAGAGTTAAAGCGTTATATGGTTCCAAGGTGGTGTAAACCCTCATAAGGCGTTAGCGTTTAAAATCCTGCTTGCCACCTGTCTTCTCCATCAACATGATGGATTCAATCCGGATATCGTGCGAAATCGCTTTGCACATGTCGTATATCGTTAGCGCTGCTACGGTAACCGCGGTCAATGCTTCCATCTCCACGCCCGTCTTCGCTGTGATCGTTACAATACTGTCAATTATAATTGTCGTGCCTTCCACCCGGATTTTTACCTGGCAATCCTCAATACCTATCGGATGACAAAATGGAATTAACGAAGACGTTTGTTTCGCACCAATAACACCGGCAATGATGGCTGTTTGAAATACCGGACCCTTACGGGTGATGAGCTCATTATTACTTACCTGGCTGAGTATAGCCTCCCCGGGAGAAACAATAGCTTGTGCTTTTGCCGTTCGTTTTGTTACCCCCTTGCCGGAAACATCGACCATGGATGGATTGCCGTCGTGATCAACGTGTGTAAATTTCTGTTTACTCATGTACCTTGTGAAGAAACAAAGGTAAGAGAATCCCATGGTAACTGTAGCAGAGGCTTCCGCAATAGTCTTGAACTGTACCTTTCAACCGGACACGAAGGTCGTGCGTGTCGAGGAAGCAGTGAATCTTATTCTTGCTGAAAACATTATTGCGGATCGCGACCTGCCTCCCCTGGATCGTGTTACGATGGACGGTATTGCTATTGCATACGACTCGTGGTCGAATGGGTTAAACGATTTTTTTATTGAGGCGACACAAGCTGCCGGCGTTCCGCAAAAGCAATTGAGTAACACCATACACTGCATCGAAGTGATGACGGGCACCGGTGTTCCGGTAAACACTGATACCGTGATACCTTACGAGGACCTAAGTATTTCCGGTGGTGTGGCGAGAATCAACGTTGCCACGGTGACGAAATCTCAAAATATCCATAGGCGCGGAAGTGATGCCATAATGAATGAGTTGTTGCTGACAGCTTGTGTACTTTTATCACCTGCAGAAATTGCATTGATCGCCTCTGTCGGAAAAAATACTGTGCGTGTTTACTCATTCCCGCCTACGGCCATCATCTCCAGCGGCGACGAGCTGGTA
>JANNPM010000359.1:0-4171 GCA_031400145.1 Chryseolinea sp.
GGCTCTGCCCTGTTAAATGGCGACTATACATTGGTGACAAGTTCCCCAGTAACCATCCCTGCAGGCAGTCAGACTGCCGTAATAGCCCTGGAGCTGTTGGACGAGCGCATTATCGAGACATCCGCCGATGATATCGTAATAAACCTTTCCCGTGTTGACGGAGAGGCTGCGCTGAGCAGTACGTCAGCGCAGCTCGAGCATACGATTGAAATAACAGACAACGACGAGGTTCCTTCAGGGCAGTTGCAAATAGACTTAAGCTGGGTTGTTGATGACTCTCCTGACGTCGACGAAGCCGATCTTGACCTTTACCTTTTCACCGACGTCGTTATTGAAGACAATATAGTCACTGATGCGGTGATTTACGACGCCAGCGCTAATAGTAGGGGGTTCGAAAGTTTGTGGATTAACGAGGACGATCAGGACACGGAATATTATATCGGGGTGAATTATTCAGAAGGAGAGGTCGAAACTGAATTCACGCTAAATCTGAACGGAGGGAATGGATATGTTGATGAGTCTATCACTGAAACATTGGGCGCAAGTGATGTAGGAAGTGCCATATTCTTCGGTCCAATCACGAAGGAGGGTTCAACGATCGGGCGTAAAAGCGGAATTCACCGTCTGACCGGCCTGGTTAAAGATTAGCAAGGTGCATTGTAAACGCCGGCCTCCTCCCCCGTCTACGGGGGAGCTAACTTCTTACAAAGTTGCGTTTCCCCGCAGGTTCGCCGAAATGACGTCTATTCCTTGGTTCCTGCTCATAGAAATACCGTCGTAGGTTAGCACTTCGGAGCTGACTTTTCTTCATCCTATGAATAACTGTGTTTCCTGCTTTTGCTGCAGCCTTGATCCTCACGTAGATATTGCCGGAGGCATTAATACGGCTATAGCCTTCTGCCATTATCCCTGAAAATTTTGCCCCAAACAACCAAAATGTTACAATCTGCATATCGTTTGGGATAAATCCGATAACAGTTATTAATTCGTAGTCCTACTTTTAGCCCAATATCTGCAGGACCGATCACCGGCGGTCAGTCAGTCGGAGGATCTC
This sequence comes from Chryseolinea sp., assembly GCA_031400145.1. Lineage (GTDB taxonomy): Bacteria > Bacteroidota > Bacteroidia > Cytophagales > Cyclobacteriaceae > Chryseolinea. The sequence goes on from JANNPM010000359.1 coordinate 1,055, forward strand.
ACAATCTATAACTGTTTACCATGAAAAACGCCTCTTCCTTTTTGTGCATTCTTTTATTTACAATCTCATGTTCTGACGACCCTGGCGAGCAGCCTACTTCAGAATTAGGTTATCCTCACGAATGGGTCTTCACGACCGGTGGTGAATCCGACCCTCCTCAGGATCCCTCCGTTGCCGAATACACATATATTTACACAAACAAATACGCCATGTTTCGCGATGATATATTAAAATCGTACCCATTAAAGGACCTGGTAGAGGAGGAGCATTGTCTTTTTTATGTGGCAGAAGGCAGTTGTGAAGGTACCAAGACATGCTATACTATTCAATTGAACAGCGACAGAATTCGTTTTCTTGGAGCTGGCCCCTCATCGAATAAGGAGGAAATACATCTTTTAATCTCAAAGGGTTCAGAAGTTGCCGTTGTAGGCAATCCAACGACGTTGGTCCCCCCTGGCGGTGACGACGGCGATGATTTTAAATTCTATATCCATAACATGCCCGATGTAAATGGAATCCGGACCGTTGCAATTGAAAGTGCAGGACTGCCTGGCTGGTACATTTCCAGTTCCCCTCCTGGTTTCAATTACGCACAAAACGTAGTAACACTAGAAGAGGCGGCCAGCCCTGGCGATGCACAAACGTGGCAATGCAGAGGTGCAAATTAATTCGGGTCCTGTGGAATATTATAAGTGACAATACTCGGAAAGCAACGATGTTGCGTCGGTATATTTTGCCGAGTACCTAGACACACTAGAACCCACTGAGTTGATAACAAAAAATCAGCCGAAAGACCTTTTTTCTTGTTCTCACTTGCTTTGAATTGAATTACATCTTCATTCCACCCATAGCGGAGTTTGCTCCTTGTTTCAGAATGAACTCACTATTGAGCAAATAAGCACCAGAGGTCACTACTCGCTCACCCTCTTTTAATCCTGAAATTATCTCAACAAATTTTTTGTTTTCAATTCCCGTTTCAACAATTCTGCTTTCAAACATTCCAGGCATGACTTCAATCCAAACCATCGTCATGGGACCGACTAATAAAGCTGCTTTAGGGATAACAAGAGCCTGTTTATGATGATGATTGATTGTAACCCGAGCCATCATCCCCGGCTTTATTGTATTGTCAATATTATTTATGCGAAAGCGCACAAGATTTATTTTTGAGTTTTCTTCCATGACAGGATTTTCAAACACCAATGATGCCTTCAAGTTTTTTTCCGGGAATGCTTCCACGCTAACATAAACCTCAGTTCCCTCATTTAGATAATTTATTTCATTGGTATACACATGCGTCTCTACCCAAACAGCACGTAGGTCAGCAATCTGAAAAAGTGGTTTCCCTATTCGAGTGTATTCACCTTCATTTACCAATAGCTTAACCACAAAACCGGTATACCTACTATAGTATGTCAATAGGGCAGATGCTTTCTGATTTTTTTCAATATTCTTAATATCCGATTCCGTCATTCCCCATAGCAGCAATTTCTTGCGCCCGCCTTGAATCAGTGCTTCTAGGGTTGGATGTTGTCGAGGAAACTTGGGTCGCTGTATAAGGGTAGCCAGATAATCATTCTGATCGGAAAGCAATTCCTCGCTGTAAATACCGTAAAGCGCCTGTCCTTTTACGATATGCTCACCTTCCTGGCGAACGAAGAGACGATCAATTCTTCCTTTTACTTGTGATGCAATCGTGGTCAGCTTATTTTCGTCTGTTGATATTATTCCGGTGAAAGTAGTTTGGGCGCTTATATTTGTGAATCTTACTGTGTCGCTGATGATATTGGCGAGCACTTGCTGTTCATGATCAACTGCCAACATGGTTGAGTCCATGCCCTCGGTCCCTTCGCTTCTCTTCTTAACCTTTAAAAGTCCCATGCCACACACCGGACAGGCCCCTGGCTTATCGGAGCGTACCGAAGTATGCATGGGACACGTATAGTACTCTTCAACTGCACGTTGATGTTCTTCCTTTCTGCAGGAGGACGCTACCACTAAAATGAAAATGATCAATATGCTATAGCACCGTCTCATTGCTTTTCGCTTAAAATGCTTTCGCTATCCAGCATATAGCCCGCATCCACAGCAATCTCTTCATCTCCGTTCAGACCACTGACAATCTCAATCAATTTATCCGAATTCATTCCAGTTAACACGACACGTGCCTCGAATAGGCCAATTCCATCCGATATTATTCCGGTTTTTACCCAAACAATTTTGCGTGAACCCAGATCGTAAACAGAAGACATCGGAACAGTGAGCACTTGAGCTTGAATTGAAATCTCACCTTTTATAAATGAATTGATCTTCAGGATTCGCTCTGGATTATCCAGATAGATTCTTGCTTGAACGAAACGTTGTTTGTCTTGATAGACAGGCTCCACAAAATCTATGTTTGCATCGATCGAGTCTTCCTGCACTTCAAAATACAAAGTCACAGGTACGCCTTTTTTTAGTTGAACCTGAGAGGAAATGTTGACGGAAAGAATTGCCCACACTTTGCGGCAATCGTTGACAACAAATAGTGTTTGACCTTTATCGATATACATACCTTCTCTAATCTGTCCCACTGAAGTTCCATTAGCATCGGTATTTGAGGAAGTAGGATCACTTATCGCATCCATTCCCTCTGAGGAAGAGGGCTTCATACCACCAGAAGAAACGGGCTCTATTGAGAACCTTATAAATCCATCAATGGGTGAAGCAACGGTGATTGCATGAGTAACAGTATTTGATTTTTCAACTCTCCGGATTTGACTTTCCGAAAGCCCAAGAAGCTTTAATTTCTGTTTGGCTTCTGCCGCAAGACTATCTTCTCCGGATTTTAACAGAAACAAATATTCCTCCTGATACGTGTTTAGTTCGGGGCTATAGAGGTCTGCAATGCGCTCTCCTTTTCTTACAAACTGGTAATTATACTTTATGTAAAGCTTTTCAATTCTTCCTGCCGTCCTAACGGCCACCTTGTTATTCCTCCGTTCGTCAAACGCAATGTATCCGTTGGCGCCTGCGGATTGCCTGGAGACGTTCTGCGATAACCTTACGGTTTTCTGTGAGGAAATCACAACTTCATTAGTAGGGCGGGAAATCATACTTATAATCTCATTGACTTTC
>JANNPM010000106.1:0-7585 GCA_031400145.1 Chryseolinea sp.
TTGGGCGTGTGCACCGGAGGAATCAATAAACAAGTCTACAATACTTACCTGTCAGATATTACGACCTCCTTGTCCTGGGCGAGAACGCAACAGGTAATTGTCATAATTCCAGCAGTGATACCCTCGCCGGGACTTGCACCTTGTAGCTTCCCGCTAATTGTGCATTGATTGTGGATAACCTGTTCCACGATGTTCCACGATCCCTTTGGATTTGCCCTATATTTGCATGACCGACGAAACTTCGGGCAATTATTTTTTAATCTTATTGGAAGGAAATGGGGAAAATCATTGCGATAGCAAATCAGAAGGGAGGCGTTGGTAAAACTACTTCAGCAATTAATCTTGCGGCGAGTTTGGCGGTTCTGGAATGTAAAACATTGTTGGTGGATGCCGATCCCCAGGCCAACTCAACGTCGGGCCTGGGGCTCAATCCGAAAGATATAAGGCGAGGAATCTATGAATGCATGGTGGACGGCATCGATCCAAAGACGGCAATCGTGAAAAACGAACTAAAATTCCTCGATGTATTGCCTTCGCACATTGACCTTGTGGGCGCCGAAGTTGAAATGGTCAGCATAGACCGGCGCGAGGAGAAGATGCGTAACGCCTTACAGCGCGTAAAGGGAGACTATGACTTTATCATTATTGACTGTTCGCCGTCCCTGGGGTTGATCACCATCAATGCGCTGACAGCAGCAGATTCGGTCATCATCCCGGTGCAATGTGAGTACTTTGCGCTGGAAGGGCTGGGCAAATTGTTAAATACTATCAAGATCATACAGACACGCCTCAACCCGGCACTCGAAATAGAGGGCATACTGCTTACTTTATATGACTCGAGGACAAGCCTCGGCAATCAGGTGGTAGAGGAAGTCCGCACGCATTTTTCGAAGATGACCTTTAAAACCATAATCCCGCGAAATGTCAAGCTGAGTGAATCTCCCAGCTTTGGATTACCAGTCATCATTCACGACGCGGAAAGTAAGGGAGCCATCAGCTATTTGAATCTTGCACATGAAGTTCTCGATAAAAACGGAATATCGAAATGAGTAAAAAGAAAGCATTAGGACGGGGCCTCAGCGCATTGTTGAGCGATAGCCCCTCAGATGAAAAACTGGAAATGGACAGCTTTCCGGTTAGCCCTTCCTCCCCAGTGCATACCGCCACCGTTGAGGTCACCAACGGTATCGCCGAGATTGCTCTTGAAGAAATCGAAGTGAACCCTTTTCAGCCACGCTCCCACTTTGATCAATCGGCGTTGTCGGAATTATCGGAATCTATCCAGGTCCATGGAATCATTCAACCCATTACGGTCCGGAGGCTCGCCTTACGTCAGTATCAGTTGATATCTGGTGAGCGTCGATTGCAGGCTTCCAAGATGGCCGGACTAAAGACTATTCCTGCATATCTCAGATCGGCAAATGACCAGCAAATGCTCGAAATGGCATTGATTGAAAACATCCAGCGTGAAAATCTGAATGCGATCGAAATTGCACTGAGCTACCAGCGTTTGATATCGGAATGCAATCTCAAACAGGACGAATTGGGGGACCGCGTGGGAAAGAACCGTTCAACTGTGACGAACTACCTCCGGCTGCTGAGGCTTCCGCCAGATATCCAGATTGCTGTGCGTGATAACAAACTTTCCATGGGGCACGCCAGGGCAATCATCAACGTAGAGAACCCGGATGAGCAACTTTATATTTTCAAGAAAGCGATCAACGACGATCTCTCTGTGCGAAAGGTAGAGGAACTCGTACGCGAATTCTCCCAGAGATCAAATGCTAAAGAAGATGATGTTATCGCTCCCGCTGCACCCGCGTCGAAAGAAATCGCCCAGCTGCAAACCAAACTGTCTTCACACTTTGGCACACGGGTTGTCGTAAAGAGCGATGGCAAAAAAGGAGACATCCGGATTCCTTTTCTGTCTGTCGAAGACCTGAACAGGATTCTAGACATTTTGAAAGTATATTCGTAGAAGATTTTAACATCATTAATGAAGCAAGGCCTTCCCATTGTCTTTTTGATATGGATCGCAACAACCCAAGGCAGCGCGCAGGATTCACGCGACGTTGTGCCCGGGGACAGTCTCATAACGAAGCGGGCGGATACTGTGCTCATTAAATCCTATGCGGCACGGTATGATCCGAGAAAAGCCTTGCTCTATGCGGCAATAGCGCCGGGGTTAGGACAGATCTATAATAAGAAGTACTGGAAGCTGCCGTTGGTCTACGGTGGATTCATCGCGCTGGGTTATGGAGTAAACTTCTACCAGGAGGGGTATGACAGGTATAAGCTCGCGCTGTTCCGTAATCTTGAATACGGCCTTGCTGATAATGAGATCTATCCCGACGACGTCTATACTACGGCGAACTACAGAAGTATCGTTGATCAGTATAAACGTCAACGCGATTTCATGTTGATACTGATGGGCGGGATGTATCTGCTGCAGATCGTTGATGCACATGTGGATGCACATCTAAGGGAATTTGATCTCAATCCGAAGCTTCAGGTTTCTCTGACGCCTACAGTTGAGCAAAGCGCAATTCTGGGTCAGCAATCAGGTATCTCCCTGGTAATTAAGTTTTAGCATTGCCGTAAAGTTTATTCCGAATTGTTCGGACTGATGCCTAAAAATTGCATTTTTGGCGGAATTAATTCTTATGCGGATCATTTTGATAGGTTATGGTAAAATGGGACGGATCATTGAACGAGTGGCGATAGACCGCGGTCATGACATCGTAGCGCGTATTGCCTTGGGTAACCGGCACGAGTTGGACACCGACGATGCTGATGTCGCGATTGAATTTTCCCATCCTGATGCCGCATTTGACAATGTGAGCCGTTGCCTGCATAAAAACATTCCGGTTGTCTGTGGAACTACAGGATGGCTGACGCGCAAGCCGGAGATCGATAGAATTTGCCGAGAAACCAACGGTACGTTTTTCTACGCTTCGAATTATAGTCTTGGGGTGAACATCTTTTTCAAGATGAACGAATATCTGTCGAAAACCATGAGCAGGTTTCCGGAATACGATATACGGATAGATGAAGTCCATCACACAGAAAAAAAGGATGCACCAAGCGGCACGGCGATTACCCTTGCAGAAACAATCCTTCAGAATACGAAAAAGAAAAAGACATGGGTCAGCGCCGATTCAGGGAAGCCTCATGAGCTCTACATCAGCTCATTTCGCATTGATCAGGTGCCCGGCACCCATGTTGTCAAATATGAGTCGGCGATCGATGACATTGAGATCAAGCATACTGCGCATTCACGGGAGGGCTTCGCGAAAGGTGCGGTCCTGGTTGCAGAATGGATAGCGGGTAGGAAGGGTATATTAACCATGAACGAATTTCTCGATTTCTGACTCAGCGTTGGTGTTTTTCGATACCTAGCGCAGGAATACTGCCAGTTCAGTTATTTTAGTTTTATTTGCACGCTTTTATATGGAGAATACACTTATGAACTGGCAGTTTTGGAAAAAGAATTCCGTCGAGCCCGAAAGGGAAATTAAGCCGAAGTCCAAGTTGCGTGAATGGTGGGACGCAATCCTGTTCGCCGTTATCGCCGCAACGCTCATCCGTTGGCTTATAATGGAAGCCTATACCATCCCGACTCCATCAATGGAGAACTCATTGCTGGTGGGCGACTTCCTTTTCGTCAGTAAATTTCACTACGGAACGCGCACGACGACAACCCCGCTCCAGATTCCCCTCACGCATCAAAAGATATGGTTCACCAACATACCTTCTTATGTTGAATGGATAAAACTTCCGCCATACAGGCTGCCCGGCATCACGCATGTAAAGCGTAATGATGTTGTTGTCTTTAATGTTCCCCCGAGGGCGCTGAATGAGGGAATAAACTATCCCGTTGACCTAAAGACAAATTACATCAAGCGTTGCGTAGCAGTGGCCGGCGATATCATCACAATCAGGGATAAGCAGGTGTTTGCCAACGGGGAAGCTGTCGTAAATCCACCTGAGATGCAATACAGTTACCAGGTGACATCTGACGGTCCGATCAACGAACGGAATCTGGTCAAGCTTGAGCTCGGTCCGGAGGATTATGCAGTGTATGGAAGGCAGCAGGACGGTTCATTCGTCTATATGATGTGGCTCACCGCAGGGAAGGCTGCCGAGATCAAAGCCCTCCCATACATCAAAGGCGTTACAGAAGAAAAGAAAACAGAAGATGACGGTCTGATCCCCTACTCCACCTACTACAATTGGGCTGGTAGAGGCGGCAAAAAATTATCCAGCTGGTCAGCTGACAATTTTGGGCCATTGTGGATTCCGAAAGAAGGAGCGACTATTCCGGTCAATGATTCAACCATGGCATACTATGGTACAACGATAAAGCTATACGATCACAACGAGGACGTTAAAATTGAAGGTGGAAAGCTATTCATCGACGGCGGAGAAGTATCGGAATATACATTCAAGCAGAATTATTATTTTATGATGGGTGACAACCGGCATAATTCGCTTGACTCGCGTTTCTGGGGTTTCGTCCCGGAAGACCATATCGTCGGGAAGGCATTTTTCATCTGGCTTTCTATCGATAAGAACGCGGACTTTATTAACAAGATTCGCTGGAGCAGGTTCTTCGATTTGATTAAATAACATTAACCGCAAAGGCGGAAAGACGCAAAGAAAACGCTCTAAACTTCGCGCCTTGGCGTCTTTGCGGTTAAGGCCTAAGATAACCGAAAAGTTTTCCTAAAAATCTCACCACTCAATCTCCTTTATTCCCTTACTCGCCAGGTATGCATTCGCCTTGCTGAAGTGCTTGCATCCAAAAAATCCACGGTCAGCAGAAAATGGTGAAGGATGCGGCGCCATGAGGACCAGGTTCCTGCTACGATCGATGATCTCTCCCTTCTTTTGAGCATACGCCCCCCACAAAAGATAAACCACATGTTCCATTTCCTCCGATAACTTTCGGATCACCGCGTCAGTAAATACTTCCCAACCTTTATTCTGATGTGATCCGGGAGATGAAGCCCGCACAGTAAGCGTAGCATTCAATAAAAGCACACCCTGCCGCGCCCAACGTTCCAGGTCGCCTGACAAAGGAACCGATTTTCCCAAATCCTGTTTTATCTCTTTAAAGATATTCTTCAACGACGGGGGAAGGATGATCCCTTCCCGCACAGAAAAGCATAGTCCGTTAGCCTGGCCCGCTCCATGATAAGGATCCTGACCAATAACAACCACCTTCACATTGTCAAAGTCACAGCAATCAAAGGCTCGGAAGATCTCTCTGCCTGGAGGATAGACAGCGTGACTAACGTACTCCTGTTTTACAAAGCTTATAAGGTTATTGAAGTAAGTTTTGTCAAATTCTGTGGTCAGTTTTGCCTTCCAACTAGGTGCAATTTTTACGTCCATCGGACAAAACTAGTAAAACCGTATGCTTTAAAGCGTCCACAACAACGATCAAACAGGCTCGTTTTCGAATGATTTTCGATATTTTAGAAGGAAAAAGTACCGGCGTCCCATGTAATTGCAAAAAATTAATATTTTTGATACGCATGGTTACAGAAATTACACAAGGGATCAAGGTAAGCGTGGAAACGGAATATCAGCCTGCGTACTCCAGTCCCGGTCAGTACCATTATGTGTTTACCTACCGGATCACCATTGAAAATCACAGTGAATACACCATCCAATTGTTGCGCAGACACTGGCACATTTTCGATGCCGGCTTTAGCCAGCGCGAAGTTGAAGGTGAAGGAGTCGTGGGACAGCAGCCTGTGCTGGAACCTGGGCAAACGCATCAATATGTATCCGGATGTAATCTTAAGTCGGGCATCGGCAAGATGATTGGAACCTATCTCATGGAACGCGTTGTCGATGGCATCACCATGCAGGTCAACATTCCGGAGTTCACGATGGTCGCCCCTTTACGGCTCAATTGAACCAGAAGCTTTTTCAGCTCAGAAGCTTTATCACTTATTGGCTGGATGCAGTTGACGTCCATTCACTCCATTCCCCATTTTTCTATGATCTTTATACGCAAGTCATCTGCGGGCCTCATGTCCACGACGCAGTGGATGCCATTGAAAAGTTGCGTCATGAACTGCTATCGTCCTCCGAAATTCTGCAGGTCGTTGATCTTGGCGCGGGGTCACAGCATTCCAAAACTACTTTCCGGGCTGTAAGCGATATTGCACGTTCCAGCCTTAGCACGCCGAAGCACTCAATATTATATAGAAATCTCATTCACCATGTTCATGCCAAAGAGATCATTGAGTTGGGAACGTCTTTAGGAATTAACACACTTTATATGGCTTCGGGAAATCCCCATGCAAACGTCAAAACACTTGAAGGTTCGGTCGCGATCGCCGCCATTGCGCAGGCGCAGTTTGATCGCTCAGGATTTCAAAACATCGTGCTGGTAACCGGGAACATAGACGAAACCATTAATGGCGTTGTCGATAAAGTAGCCAAGCTTGATATCGCCTTCATAGATGCAAACCATCGTTATGATCCTACACTACATTACTTCGAAACGCTGCTCAGCAAGACCCATAGTAAATCGATCATAATACTCGACGACATTCATTACTCAGACGAGATGGAACGCGCCTGGAAAGTTATCAGATCGCACCAGAAAGTTTACGCGACTGCCGACTTGTATCGTTGTGGCCTGGTGTTTTTTGATCCGTCACTCGCCAAACAACACTTTGTATTGCTGTTCTAACCGTTGAATTCGATCGCAATTAAACCTACTTTTGCATTTACATTTTTTTAACTGCAATGAACGAAAACCCTCCCCTCAACTCGCCTGAGCCAAAAAAGAATAACAAGAATGCCATCATCATCGCCCTCCTGTCACTGGTGGTGGTGATCCAGGCAGTAAAGATCTTTCTTGATTCCCGTGAAAAGCAGCAGATCTCAACAGAGCTCACTTCAACCGAGCAGGAGTTGGAAACCACAACCAGGCGCATGACTGAGATCAGCAGCGAGCTGGACGTAAAAATTGCCGAACTGCAGAAGCTCGGGGTTGACGTTACAGATCTACAAAGAGCGAAAGCCGAAGTAGAGGCAGAGCTAAAGCGTTCCAAACGCGCTACCGGGCAAGAGATAAAAGCCCTTAAAGATAAAGTAGAAGGATACGAGATGCTGCTGAAAGCGAAAGATGAGGAGATTGAGAAACTTCAGTCGGTTAACAAGGAGCTCCTCACCGAAAACGTCACGCTAAAAACTGAAAAGAACCAGTTGGGTGATTCTATCAACAGGCTCAGTCAGAGCAAAGACGAGCTTGCCACAAAGGTTGCTGTGGCCTCGCAGCTGAAGGTGGAGAACGTGTCCATCGTGGGCCTGACGGAAAAGGGTAAAGAACGTGACTCTCCATTTAAAAGCCGGCAGATTGACAAGCTCAGAATCGACTTTAACATCGCCGAAAACAAAGTAGCACCCATCGAAGGCAAGAAAGTAATGATACGCATCGTTGATGAAAATGGCCAGGTTCTTTTTGATGTCAGTAAAGGGTCCGGAACATTTATCTTCAACGGAAAAGAAGAATTCTACACCGAAGCACAAGACGTGCTGTTCGACAATACGAGGCAAAAGC
>JANNPM010000441.1:0-2065 GCA_031400145.1 Chryseolinea sp.
CGTTCGTCCACCATCCCTTCAGCAATGGCAGGATTTCGATTATTTACTTCGGCCGTTGCCCGCATCATGGAACGCATATACGACTGATACTTGTCCGGTGCCCGTTCGCCATTGCCATCCACAACGGTGGCTGCGCCAATGCTGGCGCCCGGTGCCATATAAATGCTATCGCAGGAGATCGAAATCAATGCGCCGGCGGAGGCAGCATCGGTGTTGATGAAAACCCATACCGGAATCTTAACGTTCAGTAATTTGTCAACGATATCTTTAGCGTCTGTTAAGACACCTCCGTAGGTATCCATCTCGATTACAATGACGTCGGCGTGAATTTCATCTGCATGCTTTAATGCAAGGTCGACATACCTGGTCATACGCGGATCTATTTCCGATTTGATATCCATCAACATGACTTTTTTTTGTGCGCTTGCAGCAGCAGCAAGCAGGCAAAGACTGCAGATCAGGAGCCCTCTCGATGAATTGATGATCCGATACATAGCGCAGTTTTACAATTGAACAGGAATTCGAAACCGTTGGGTACTTTGCGTAAAATTAACCGATTATCCTGTTGAGCCCGAGTATTAGTTTCAACTTTTCCCACCTTTTTGACGGCATTATCTGGAATACAGTGGTTATTCCGTTGCACGACGTGCTGCTGGTCGAATCCAGGAATATGGAGCAAAAGAAGGTGTCCTTTTCAGCCTTGAATGCCATAACCGGTGTTTTTTTGTGGAAGGATGTGGTTTTTGATGAGCAGTGGTGGATCAGCCTGAACGGAGGAGCCGCGAAAACAGCCTTGTTTACGGTCTATTTGGACACAGATAATCCGGATAAGAAGGGAATATTTGCTTATGATGTTTTTGAGAAGAAAGTCAAATGGTGGAATAATGACTTTTCGCTGGTTGCTGTAAATCACGAGTTCGTCAAAGGCGTTGGGTCGAAGTATGGCCACCGCCAGGTAACGCTGGCCCTGGAGACGGGGCTTGAAGTAGTGGTTTCAAGCGACCCGTTACCTGTCGCCGATCTCATACTGCGTCCGTCGCAGTATCTGGAGGGTCAAGAGCACTTTCATACAATTGCAAATTTTATGACTGTCAAGTTCAATTTGTCACCTGTCGCTGCGTTAGAATATCTGGAGCTTAATTCGATCATTCTTATTTCCTACTATTTGTCTGAGACGACGGAGCTTGCTAATTATCTCATGATCATTTCTGCCGCAGGGTCGGTGTTGCTGCGGGAAAAATTAGACGATCATCTCAAAGGAATCGGCCTGGATACTTTTTTCCTCTATGCAGGATGCGTATTTTTCGTGAAGAATAAGAGGGAATTGTTTAGTTACAAAATAGTATGATCAATGAATTGATTTTGGCGGGTGTTTCATTTTTTCACCCGTCTGCGCCGCAGGATTCTATCGGTACTGAAACAATTAACGGAAAGATCTTTGTCTTGCACCAGGTTGGTGAAAAGGAAACCTTATATGCCATTTCGAGGCGTTACGGAACTACCATTGACGCAATATTACAGTATAACCCCACGGCAGATGCGGGCCTTGAGATTGGCCAGGTTCTGAAAGTGCCCTACGTATTGAGAAAGCCACCGCGCGCTTCGGAAGGCACAACACATACCGTCGCCGCAAAAGAAACAATGTTCTCTATTTCACAAGCTTATAATGTGACGATAGACGAGATCAGGCAGTGGAATAGTTTGACATCCAACGCACTTGCTATCGGACAAACCATTGTCATCAAGAAAGGCAGCAAGCCAGCTGTTGCCCCGGCCAGCGAAATAACAACATCGGCAGCGCCCAAGGGCAAACATACCGTGGCACCGAAGGAAACGATGTTCTCGATATCCAGGCAATATGGCATAACAGTTCAACAGTTGCAGGACTGGAATAAGCTTCAAGGCAACGATATCATAGCGGATCAGGCCGCTGCGCTGGAGCTGACCGGCGGCCTCGGTGACGCCCTCACGGCGGACGCCAAGCGTGTTGGCGATCAGCTCCTGGGTCATGGTGAGGGTGGTGCCGGAGACCCGGTCGAGGCTTACGAGGAGCGCGCGGCACAAC
>JANNPM010000466.1:0-11405 GCA_031400145.1 Chryseolinea sp.
CGGCCCAAACGATGAGCGTTTCGTCGAGGAGGCCGCGGGCTTTCAAATCCTTCATCAGGCCCGCGATGGCCTGGTCGGTATCGAGGTGCCGTTGTAATAAAGCATCCTGGTCTATTGGTTATTGCCGACGAAATATATGAGCATATAAATTTCTCTGGTGAACAGGTAAGCATCGCTTCGTTCCCTGGAATGTTTGAGCGCACGATTACGGTGAATGGTTTTGCAAAAGGCTTTGCAATGACGGGATGGAGAGTTGGTTATATTGCGGCTCCGAAATGGATCGCAGATGGTTGCAATAAAGTACAGGGACAAATTACCTCTGCGAACTGCTCGATAGCGCAACGTGCCGCACTCGCCGCGATCACAGGTGATATCGCACCTACGAATAAGATGGTTGAAGAGTATCGCACGCGACGCGGCATTGTCTATGAAATGTTGAAGGACATACCGGGTATCAAGACAACCTTGCCGGAAGGAGCATTTTACTTTTTTCCCGATGTGAGTCACTACTTTGGAAAGTCGACAGGAACGATGACAATAAAGAACAGCGATGACTTCTGTGTTTATATGTTGGAGAAAGGACATGTGGCGCTCGTGCCTGGAGGCGCGTTTGGTGATGACAATTGCGTGCGCTTGAGCTATGCGGCTTCGGAGAAGGATTTGAGGGAGGCGTTGAACAGGATGAAGGCAGTGTTAGCGGAATTGGTGTAAGGGACTTAGGTGGACTTCGCGGAACTGGGCGGTATTAAAGCGCAGCAGCGCGAAGACACAAAGTTTCGCGAAGAGCAGTGGTGGGCTCTTATGCTTCGTGACGTAACCTGTTTTTTTTGCGAGTACGTGAGGGAGCGGATGATTCGCCGCAGCGTCTCCTACTGCGGGAAGCAGCAGTCGTCGCGCCTATTGTCAGATGACCTGCGATTCAAGATGGTTTAGCGTCAGAAACGTTTTACCCGGAAGTTTTGCATTTCATTCCGTAACTTTATGTTTCAATTTAGCGGGCTTGAAATTTATAGACGATATCCCGAAGACCTGGAAGCGCGCATACTTGTGGCTGTGCCTCTGGTATGCTATCAACTATGGACTCGGGGCGTTTATAGAATGGGAGTTGAATACCCAGCAAGCCTGGGTCTTCTGGAATGCGCTTAATCTGTTCGAAGCGCTTTGTATCCTTATCATCTGCATCTTCTTTTATTGTAACTGGCTCTTTAAGTTCAGTATCTACATTCAGGTCGCAGGACACCTTCTCGGAACGTTGATGCACTTTGTATTGATGGGATCGCTGTCCTATTATCTGGTGAACTACATGGAAGGCTACATCGGATGGGCCATATGGAAGAGTCATTTGGTCCACTTGCTGCGATGGGAAGGACTACATTTTCATGATCAGTATATCATAACAGTTGGCGTATACTATGTAATTCGCTACTTTCAGGGGTTGCAACGTCAGGAGCAGGAGAAGAGTGAGCTTACCCTGAAGAACCGCGAAATGCAGATATCGCTGCTGAAGTCGCAGATCAATCCGCATTTTCTGTTCAATACTTTGAACTCGATCAACACGCTGATAGGTTCGAGCAAGGAGCAGGCCCGGAAAGTGATCACGCAGCTGTCGGATATATTCCGCTATGCGCTCGACTCTCATGGTGACCAAATGGTAAAGCTTATTCATGAGCTGGACTTTATTGATAATTACATACGGATTCAGCAGGTTCGTTTTGGAGACCGGATGAAATTTGTGAAGCAGGTTGACTTTACCTGCCTCAGCGTATCAATACCGCCAATGATCCTGCAACCGCTGGAAGAGAATTCCGTGAAATATGGAATAGCGCCGAAGGACGATGGAGGTACGATAATATTGACGGTGAAGCGCTTCAACAACATGATCTTCTTCGAAGTAAAGGACGACGGACTAGGATCGAATGCCAAGAAAGTGATGGATGGCACGACTAGCGGCGGGGTCGGATTGAAGAACACGGATCAACGACTGAAAAGCATTTTTGGACCCGGCTCTGGATTACGAATCAGATCGAACGAGTGGGGTTACTCTGTAAGTTTTTTTATCCCGTTTGAGGATGAACGTGTAGAACAATTAACCATTGAAGACCTAAAAAGTAAAGCTGTATGAACATTACCTGTGTTATCGTAGACGATGAAAAATTAGCCCGTGATCTCCTTATGGAGTATTTGCAACAAATGCCAAATATCCAGGTGCTTGGAGAAGCGTCTAAAGGGAAGGAGGCCGTTGAAATAATAGACAGGTTAAAGCCAGACCTGATATTCCTCGATGTACAGATGCCGGGCATGACAGGTTTTGATGTTCTGGACGAGATCACGCACGATCCATCTGTAATTTTTTGCACAGCCTACGATCAGTACGCTATCAAGGCGTTTGAAAAGAATGCTGTCGATTATATCCTGAAGCCCCTGGATCAGGAACGCTTCAAGCAAGGTGTTGAACGTGCCATCAATCGCATGAAGATGGAGCAGAACAATGTCGGCGAGCTTTTGCGCAACATGAAGACGGAGAACAAGACCTCCTACGATTCTCACATTTTCGTTCAGAAATCAGAAAAGCTATTGAATCTTCCCGTCGACGAGATCGTTTATCTCGAAGCCTCCGGCGACTATACGATCCTCAGCACAAAGGCCGATCAGTTTGTAAGCTCTTCCGGTATAGGCAAGCTTGAAGAGATCCTCAATCCGGAGACCTTTATACGCGTACACCGCAGCACGATCATCAACATCAACAGCCTGAAAGAAATTGAAAAACATTTCAACGGCGGTATGGTCGTAAAAATGCAGAACGGTAAAAGCTTTCCTGTCAGTAGAACTTACGCCAAACTAATCCGAAAAAAGGTCGTATAATCACTGCGAATTCTTTGCGTCTTAGCCGTTTATACCGTCGAGGTTCCGGTAACTATGCTACAGCGGCCCAATCCTCTGCCTGTTAACATACCGTATCTCCATTTCTTTTCCGTGCGAGCTTAGTATCTTCCGAAGCTGCTTTTCCAGGGATTCTTTTGCCTGTCCAATGTACTTTCCCTGCTGCGCAAACTTCCTCGCATCGGCATTGAAAGCATTGATCGCGCGCGCCCTGTCCTCCATGTTAATCCAGTTCCACACTCCATGCTCGTCCCGGAAAGTCATATTGTCCAGCCCCTGAATAGAAAGTAGCTGCGGTGCCGGCAAGGTGACGATCGCCTTGACATCGTTGATCTCTATAGAAAATCGCTCCTTCAAATCATAACCCGCCTTGGCCACAAATCCGCCATGGATCGTTATTTTTTTCGTGCTCCCCATCCACCTGTTCGTCCATTCGTAACTGTGCTGGAATTGCTGTGACAACGTGGCGAGCTCAAGTATCGGTGTTTGTTGCTCCAGCACCACCGTGTTGTTAACGGTGATCTTTGGCGTAATGGAAAATACCTTTGCGATATCCCGGCCAATCTGTCTTGCGCCGTCATACGTTTTTTCCGCCAGGCGCGATGGGATCACCACGACGATGAAATACGCCGTGAGACTAAAAGCAATCAGCAGTATGATAGTAAGGATGATTCTGCCGCTCGAAAACATGACTTTGTTCCTTCCCAAGGTACTACTTTTTAGGCAACTGGAATCTCATCTGGACCTTCACCAGATCCCGCACAATAATTTTGTCACGCTTCGATGGTGACCACTTCGGACCAGCCTTGATCAGACGGATTACTTCTTCATCGCAGCCGTTGCCAATTCCTTTAAGTATTTTGAAGTCAGATAGCTCTCCCGTTGTTTCCACAGCAAACTGAATTGTGACACGTCCTTCAACTTTCGCATCGGCTGCAGCCATGGGATAGCGCAGATTCTTTTCCAGGTATTGCTTGTAAGCTTTTTTCCCGCCTGCAGGTCTGGCAAACTCCAGCGTAGAGGTTATTTCAGGCGGGTCACGATCAATGCCGTAACCTGTAACTACGACCTCGCTCAGCTGCCGCACGTCTTCCGCTAGGCTGACATCCAGTTCAGGCTTCGCATCGTCAGCATCGATTTCTTCAGTCGCGTATCCGATAAAGGCAAACACCAGCGTGGGATCATTTTCTGTCACGTCAAGATGATAATTACCAAAGGCATCCGTAACGGTACCGATATTGGTTCCCTTAATGTGGACGTTTACGCCTGACAATTCAGATCCGTCTTCGGCGGTGACCTTGCCTTTGATGACCAGTGTACCTGCATTTCCGGGACTTATATCTGCTGCTTTCGCCGCTCTTCGCTTTCCGCCTTCCGCATCAACTTTTTCCCCCGCTTCTACCCTTGCTCCTGCTGCATCCTCTGAAGTTATGAAAGCATCCCTGGCCTCTTCCGTATTGCTTACAGAAGGCGCTGCTTCCGCCAGCTCAATTGAGATCATGGCGCTGTCTCTGGGTATTTCCTTCCGCGCTCGTTCCGGAGCCAGGGGACGTACGTTCTTTCTTCTTTGCAAAGCGCCCGCAGATTCATCTGTAGCCAACGGGATCTGGCTCTCACCGTCCTCAACGGAATTTTTAGACGTTGATGATTTACGGGAGGCCGGTGGAGAAAATTTCGGCAGTTCATTGATAGCAATACTTCCCGATGGTTCTTCTCGTTTTAACGAAACGATAACAACGGTAGCGCTGATGAGGACCAGCAGACTGGCGGCAATGCGAAGCGGCCAGGTCCAGGGTGATGTAGAGATCGTCTTTTCTTGAATGCGCTCGCTAAGTCTCAGCTGCAATTGATTTACATCGTCGTTTAGCGCTATAGTTGACAATGGTGCAGTACCTTCCAGTGCGTCTGCGAGAAACGGATCACTCAGTGCCCGGCTTTCGAGCGCATGCATTTCTGCCGGCGTAAGCTGACCGCTGTGATATCTGGCAATATCGTCTTTTATATTATGCATCCTGCTCCATGCAGATTTTCAGATTGCGTTTTCCATTCTGTATATAACTCTTCACTTTATTAACGTCGAAACCTGTTAGTAGCACGATCTCTTTATAACACTTTTGCTCCAGGAAGAACAACGTAACGCACTGTTTCTGTTCCTTTGCCAAGGTCCCGATACAATCCTCCAATTTACTGAGATTTGACTCCATTTCAGGCTCTTTTTCAAGATGCACAACGGTCTCGTTTTCCATAATCATGGGAGATATTTCCTGAATATGGCGCCTTTTTCTGCTCCTGAGCAGCATCAGGCTATGGTTGCGCGCCGTCACGTATAGCCAGCTCTTGAAATAAGAAATCTCATGTTCGAGAAGGTTGGTAACAAGCTTTTCAAAGATCTGCATAACCGCATCGCGGCTTTCTTCCCTGTCTTTCAGGTATTTCATGCATACTCCATAGACGAGGGGCATGTAACGGTTATACAATTCACCCAGCGCCGCCAAGTCACGGGTCTCCTTATATTGCCTGATCAGTTCAGTGTCATCTGAAAGTTTGGGTTTCTGCTGAAGCATTGTTGAAAAGTACTAAAAAAAGATCCAAAGGTCTTATGGAATCTTTTCCCGGACAGCATCTCAGAAGCAAATCAAAATAATTTATTATGAAAAAGTCAATTTGGATTCTTGCAGCTCTGCTTGTGCTGATGACTGCGTTTACTACACAATCAGTAAGAATTGTCACTGGCCGCGTTACTTCGGCAGAGGACAACTCTCCGATGCCGGCCGTCAATGTCATACTAAAGGGAACAACGACCGGAGTGGTCACAGATCATGATGGTAAGTACACCATTGCTGTACCGACGACTAAGGCCACGCTCGTTTTTTCGTTCACCGGTTGCAAATCGCAAGAGGTGGCCGTCGGCAACAAAACTGTGATCGATGTCGCGCTGACGAATGACATCACGGCATTGAGCGAAGTAGTAGTTACGGATTACGGCTTGCAGGGAAAGATGCCAGGCGTAACTGCAAAACGAAGGGGAAATGACGCTTCAAAATCCTATGAGGCTGACGACAGGATGTTGATGTCCGCGCCAATGGCCGTTGAATACGAGCAGCAATTTAACACGGAAGAATACGATGGCATAAGTGAAAACATCTTTCACGATGCTATCAAAAATCCACTATCGACTTTTTCAATTGATGTAGATGCTGCCTCTTACAGCAATGTAAGGCGCTTCATCAACAATGGACGACGTCCTCCAAAAGACGCCGTGCGCATTGAAGAGATGGTAAACTATTTTGATTACGACTACGCACAACCAGGTAATGAACATCCTTTCAACGTTATCACGGAAATATCGACCGCGCCATGGAATTCAAAGCACAAGCTTATGCACATCGGACTACAGGGTAAACAAATTCCAACGCATGACCTGCCACCTTCGAACCTCGTCTTTTTGATTGACGTATCAGGATCGATGGGTGAACCCAATAAGCTTCCCTTGTTGATTACCTCTTTCAAGATGCTGGTTGAGCAACTTCGTGAACAGGATCATGTGGCGATTGTAGTATATGCTGGCGCGGCGGGCCTTGTACTTGAGCCAACTCCAGGTAGCGAAAAGAAGAACATTATCGACGCACTTGACAAACTTGAATCTGGTGGGTCAACAGCTGGTGGTGAAGGGATCAACCTGGCATACGCTGTGGCGAAGGAGCACTTTAAGCGTGAAGGTAATAACCGCGTGATCCTTGCCACCGATGGCGACTTCAACATTGGCGAATCAAGTAATGGGTCGATGGAAGAACTGATCGAGGAAAAACGCAAGGATGGAATTTTTCTTACTGTTCTTGGATTCGGGATGGGCAATTACAAAGACTCGAAGATGGAGATCCTTGCCGACAAAGGTAATGGCAACTACGCCTACATTGACAACATCACTGAATCACGCAAAGTATTGGTAAATGAATTCGGCGGCACACTCTTTACGATTGCTAAAGACGTGAAATTGCAGATCGAATTTAATCCTGCGCACGTAAAGGCCTATAGACTTATCGGCTACGAGAACCGAATGCTGAAGAGCGAGGATTTCAACAATGATAAGAAGGATGCGGGCGAGCTGGGCTCCGGCCACACCGTTACGGCGTTATATGAAATAGTACCCACCGGCGTGGAATATGAAACTGACAAGATCGATGCACTCAAGTATCAGCAGGTCAAAGTGGATCCAACTGCCGCGGCCTCTTCCGAATTGATGACGATCAAACTGCGATACAAAAAGCCAGATTCCGACGTTAGCAATCTGATCGTGCATTCATTGAATGACAACGGCATTACATTGAACAAGACGTCCGATAACTTCCGTTGGTCAGCAAGCGTCGCAGCATTTGGAATGTTGTTGCGTGACTCAGAATATGTAAAAGACTTTACTTATGATGCAGTTGTGCAACTGGCGCAAGGCGCAAAGGGAAGCGACAAGGAAGGCTACAGAGGCGAGTTTATCAATATGGTGAAGTCGTATGGCGTTGTGGCGAAGTTGTAGGAAGCGCAGGCGCAATTGTGACGCGCTCCAAAATTAGCTACACAAGCAAAACTACCATATCACTTGCACTTTTCTGTATCTTTCAGCCGGCAATTAACTTAGGATGCCTTCATGATCACAATCAGCGCTGTTATCATCACTTATAATGAGGAGAAGTGCATCGGTCGTTGTCTGGGGTCGCTAAAATCCGTCGCAGGTGAAATAGTTGTTGTCGATTCGTTTTCGAAAGATCGGACGAAAGCGATCTGTCTGGAGCACGGCGTCAGGTTTATTGAGCATCCCTTCACAAGCCATAAGGAGCAAAAAAACTTCGCGATAGCCCAGGCCAATAACGATTACATATTGTCTCTCGATGGCGATGAGTATCTGTCACGGGAACTAACGGTTTCAATTAAGGCGGTGCTGCAGTCATGGCCATATCCTGCATATTCCATGAACAGGTTGAATCAGTATGGCAGCAAATGGATCAGGCATGGAAGCTGGTATCCGGATAAGAAAATACGGTTATGGGACCGACGCAAAGGCGTATTCGGCGGACGTAACCTCCATGAGCACGTACTGCTCGACACTGGTACGCCAACCATGCATTTAAAGGGAGATCTGCTACATCGTGCTTATCAGAACGCATCGCAGCTGATTAACAAGGCGCAACAATACTCGGCAATTTTCGCCAAAGAAATGGCATTCATGAAAAGAGTGTCTACCGTCAAAATATTTTATAAAACTTTTTTTTCCTTTCTGAAGGGATATGTATTGAAAGCGGGCTTTCTCGATGGCTACGAAGGATTGGTGATCGCTACATCAACTGCAAATGGTGTATTCTACAAATACGCAAAACTTCTTGAAGCAAATCGTTCAATTGATACAACGTTGATAATCACTACTTATAATCGAGCAGATGCGTTGGACGTAGTGCTTGCCAGCGCTCTTGAACTTAATCCAATGCCCAGGGAGATCATTGTCGCCGATGACGGTTCGCTGGAAGATACTCAGCAACTGATTGAGAAATATGTACCCAGGTTCAGTATTCCATTGCGTCAATGCTGGCATGAAGACCGTGGATTTAGGCTTTCCGCCATCCGCAACAGGGCCATAGCAATGGCAACTTCTCCTTACATCATAATGATTGACGGCGATATGGTGATGCCACCCGAATTTATCGGCGACCACCAACGGGCGGCCTGGAAGGGAAGGATGGTACAGGGATCCCGTGTGCTGCTGGATAAGGAGCTTTCTTCCGAAGTAACTGAAAGCAGACAATTGCGCTTCGGAATTCTTAGCGCGGGAATTAAAAACAGAAAAAATCTTGTGAGGAGCGAAGCGTTATTTTCACTGTTCTCATATTATAGTGATAACATCTACCGTGTGCGGGGTGCTAACATGAGTTTTTGGAAGTCGGATGTTATGGTAGTGAATGGCTTCAATGAAGATTTCACGGGTTGGGGTCGCGAGGATTCTGAGTTTGTTGTGAGGATGAACAATACCGGCGTGAGGAAGTTTCATATGAAGTTTATAGGGTTTGCTTATCATCTTTTCCATGAGGAAAACACCAGGGAAACGTTGCCAGGTAATCAGCAGTTGGTCGATAAGGCAGTGGCAGATAAAAGTGTTCGGGCGAAAAATGGCATAGATAAATATGTTGATACTCGTGATCATGGAAGCGGGCTGTCGTAGTGCGTGGCGGTTCTTTTAAATCTGCGCCTTTTCCCTAAAACTTTTTTTTCCTAATTTGCGCCCCCAATGGAACCAGAAGAAGAGGCACCCAGACATCACTACTCCGACGCGGAGAAGCAAAACATCTTCGACAACGAGTTTATGCCCCACATCAACTCGATGTATAACTTCGGGTATCGCCTCACGTTGGACCAGGATGATTCAAAAGACCTCGTACAGGATACATACCTGAAAGCCTACCGTTTCATCGATTCTTTTCAGAAGGGAACTAATGCGAAAGCATGGCTGTTTCGGATTTTGAAGAACAGTTTCATCAATGACTACCGGAAGAAGAGTAAAGAGCCTTCCAAGGTAGATTATCAGGAAGTAGAAAGTTACTATAACTCCGAGGAGGTTGACAGACAGATAACGCCCGATCTGCGCGTGGAGGCGCTGAAAGATATGATCGGCGATGAGATTTCCAATGCCCTCAACGCGCTGGATGTGGATTTCAGGACTGTCATTATACTATGTGATCTGGAGGGTTTTAAGTACGATGAAATGGCCAAGATACTGGACATACCCATCGGAACGGTGAGAAGCAGATTGCACAGAGCGAGAAATCTTCTGAAAGAAAAATTAAGCGAGTACGCCAAACAAATGGGTTATAAAACCGCATAGCTATGAGTAATCCTGACCAGAGTAATATGAAGCAAAATTGTAATAATCAACAAGAATGCATGCAAATGCTTCAGCTTATTGTGGACGGAGAAGCGTCTCAGGAACAAAAAGACCATTTCATGAAGCACCACCTCGAAGACTGTTTGCCTTGCTTCAAAAATTACAATCTCGAAGTCGCCATCCGGCAGCTCTTAAAAACAAAGTGTTCAGATCAGGCCCCGCAGGAATTAGTGGACAGTATCAAAGCTAAAGTTATCAATAACCTTGCTGATTAATGGCCGGAAAGGCATTAATCTTTTCTGCGCCGTCAGGTTCCGGTAAAACCACCATCGTTAAACATCTGCTAAAAGAAAACCCCGATCTGGGTTTTTCAATATCCGCCTCGACACGCGATAAACGCGGCCGTACAGAGTTTCATGGCAAAGATTATTACTTCCTGACTCCGGAAGAATTTAAGAAAAAAATAGACGACGACGCGTTCATTGAATGGGAGGAAGTCTACGAAGGAAATTTTTACGGTACGCTTAAATCAGAGATCGACAGGATCTGGAACAGCGGGAAGAATGTTATCTTTGACGTTGATGTTAAAGGGGGACTTAATCTTAAAAAATATTTTGGCGGCCTCGCGCTTTCGGTATTCGTGAAAGTGCGTTCTATAGACATCTTGCAGGAGCGATTAAAAGAAAGGGGAACGGAATCCGAGGAAAGTCTCTCACGCCGGATGTTCAAGGCAAATTTTGAGATGTCTTTTCAGGGCGAATTTGATGTCGTGCTGATCAATGAACATCTGGCGACTGCGTTAAAAGAGGCCCAGCGCCTTTATGATTCGTTCAAGACGAAGTCTTAACATCTGAAACTGATTCTGTGACTTCAATACAATCGGATTCTAACCACACCATGCACCTGAATTGATGCCATGAATTTACCCCAGAAAATCGGATTGCTGTTCGGCTCATTCAACCCGATCCACATGGGCCACCTTATCATCGCCAATGTCATGGCGGAGACTACCGATATGAAAAAAGTGTGGTTCGTTATCTCCCCGCAAAATCCACTTAAGCCAGGCAAAGGACTGTTGCATGAGTTTGACCGCTATGACATGGTGCGTGCAGCCATCTATGGCAATTACAAGATGGAGGCGTCAGACGTGGAGTTTCACATGCCCAGGCCGAGTTACACCATCCACACGTTGGTCCAATTAGCGGAAAAACATCCCGGAAAGGAGTTCAGGATAATCATGGGCGAGGATAACCTTGTGAACTTCACAAAGTGGAAGAACTATCAACAGATTCTTGACCACTATGGCTTGTATATCTATCCGCGGCCGGGCACGCAGCTGTCGCCCCTCAAAGAGCATCCTAATGTCACCATGGTTGAGGCCCCCTTGCTTGATATCTCCGCAACTTTTATAAGAAATTGTATCCGAAAAAGACAGTCCATACGTTATCTTGTTCCGCAGGCAGTGGAGGAGATGATCAGGGCAAAAGGGTTTTATCTGGATTAAACCAAATTTCTACGCTTCATGCGATTTATCACGATACCTGTTGGATTGCGGGCGGGCATTTCAGGACTGATCTTTTTTTTCAGTTCAATAGACTCATACGCCTTTGCAGGTGGACTGCGTGGTTCCGTTAAAAATGAGAAAGGCGAACCCCTGGCATTC
>JANNPM010000438.1:0-5511 GCA_031400145.1 Chryseolinea sp.
ATTCTGGACATATTATGGCGGCCACGATCCGGAAGATTACCAGCATCAGGTGGGTGAAGAGCCAACGGACCTTAACCAGCATCCGAATTCTCCAGGATACAGACTTATCCTGAATAACATACTATTTCCGGCCGCCAAGAAAAAGAAGCAGAAGACCTGACATAAACTTCAGCCTAAGGGTGCATTGGTCCGTCGCTTCCGTTCCCGTTAATCGTAAAAGGACCAATCAAAACCGAAGTCAAGAATATTCCTTTGTCCGGGATATTCAGGTGTAATGAGATAGCCTTGTTTCGTTAATGCCTGGATGACGTTGTTGTACTTTACAAATATCCGTCCCTTTAGAATTCGCGCGCTAAAAAAGACATCGACAAGGGGGAACGCCTTTGTTTTCACCGATTGCTGAACATAGAATTGTTGGATAGGAACATCGTAGGCCAAAGCATAATAGTCAGACTGGTAATGCAGATCCACGCCCGCGTGGATGTCCAGGTTACCATGATAAAAGATATTCCGGTAAGACAGCTGGGCATTGACAAACAATTCTGGGACCTGAATCGCATCGCCACTATTCTCAAGCAATCTGGTATAGATAATTTGACTATTAAGGTTTAAGTGCTTTGCCATTGTCAGAGAGAATTTAAATTCCGGAGAAAATATCACTTGCTGACCGCTGGCCTGAACGGGCAAGACGGTTTGATCCTGGGATATTAGCTGCTGCACGGGAGACTGCTGAATTGTCGATATGCCCTCATATTTAAAGAATAAATAATTGCCCAGACGCGTAAAAGTCAATCCTGGAGAGACGCTGAGCACGTCTGTGTCATAATGCAGATATCCGTTGAGTTGTGTCACATTCACGTTCTGGAAATCATTTGACCATTCATCGTGAGAACCTCTGTAGGTCTGATAAACAAATGGTGCGGTGTACTGTACTTGCTTCAGCGATGCTTCAAACCATCGACTTTTTATCTGGCCGTCAATTCGATGGTTGCCGTTTGCCTGCAACTCGCCCCAGCCAGACACTTCCACCAACGAATCGAGTCTTAGCGATATCCTTCCACCGAGGTAGTTCTCGACGCCGTCGAGTTGTTTCCAGTCGGTATTATACGGATTCGTATAGGAGTACCTTCTGACGGCGTAGTAGCCGTTATAGAACAGTTTTAGCAAATTTCCTTTCACGCCAATCTCATTCCTGACGTACTTAAATTTGTTTCTGTCCTCTGTATTCGCGCTGTCTATCTCGGTGTGGTCATAAAAGTTTTCCGGCGCATTAGCCGGCACATCGGTGAATCGGTTTCCCTGCCTGTACCGATCGAATATGTGGTAAAATTGTAATGCCCTCCCGACCTCGTATTGATGGAACAGGTGCAGGTTCATCCGGAGATCTTTGCTCGCTGCATCCAGCAGATTCGGCTGGGCATTGTTAAAGAAATAATCTCTGTATTCAAACGATTCGTTTTTTCTGATTCCCCCATACTCGTCGGATTCTATGCTGTTCCTTCTGAAGTTCGCGAAGATCCTGTAGCTGCTGTCCTTTGATTGAAAAGAAGTGAACAAATCATAGTAAGTGCTTATCACATGCCTGTCACCTTTGCTCTGCCTTTGCACCTGCTTGTCAATAAGCAAGGCCCTGTAATCGACACCAAAGTTCCAACGCGGACTGATATTACGGCTGAAAATCGCTTTCGTTATCGATCGTCCCTGCCCGGCAAGTATTACATACATGTTGACAAAAGGCGACTTGGTATCGAAATATCTTATCTGCTCAGATTCCCAGTAAAGATCGTATGACTGAAAGCCCGAAGTTGCACCCAATACCTCCGGCACCTGGTAATAGATCGGGCGGATAGCCGTACCGATGTTACCCAGATCCTGATATAAATAGTTATTCCTTTGCACATAAGAAAACCTATGAAAATCCCCGATCACCGTATCGATTGTATGATATTGCAGTCGATTAAGCAATACGTCCTTCTCGAAGTAAAAGCGGGAGGTTTTGGGACCATATACCTGTTTTGTGGAGTCATCCAAGATGCGAGAACCCCGCCTGTTTCCTTCCGGCTGCTCCTGGGCCTGGATTGCCAGTGAGGCAGTTGTCAAGAGCAAAAAAATGAAGCATCGCGCAGCGGCCGCACCCGCGAATACGGTGCTGCAAAAGCTCTTCACTCCGTTCAAACGATCCTGATTACCCCGCACGCTTAATGCTGTTTAAAACTATTTCGTCGAAATCACGGCCATTTCTATTAAAGAATACTTCAATAGGGATATAGAATAGCGACAATTGTGCCGTATAACGAGCGAACTCCGGCGATCCCAATTTCGCTTTATCTTTTTCGGTCGTCAGCAGGCTCGCATCGGGATATTGCCGTTGGTATCCGCGAAATTTTTCCAGATCCGCTATGTTGAACGCATGGTGATCTTTATAAGTTAACTCCTTGATCACGTTAAAATTCCGGCGAGCATAATGGATGAACGGCTTAGGATCAGAAATTCCGCTGACAACAATGACTTTCTCTTTCATTGTCTTCTCCTGTCGCGAGTAAGCAACGGGACTGCCATACCTTATGTGTGTAAAGAACACAGGTTTCTCGGCGTACTTGCGGATGCCCTTTTCAATTTCAATCATCTCCTCATCCGATAATTCCTCTGGGCATTTTGTAACGAGGACCAGATCCGCCCTGCAGGCGTTCTCCTTTGATTCACGAAGACGGCCCGCAGGCAGTAAAAGGTCATCATAAAATGGACGGTAATACTCAGTCAACAGAATATTTAACGACGGTTGAACACTCCGGTGCTGGTAAGCGTCATCAAGCAGGATGATTTCAGTCTTTGGAAAGCTATGAAGTATATGAGGAATTGCAATAGCGCGCTCTTCTCCTACAGTAACGGTGACACGATCTCCATACTTAACATAGAATTGAAAGGGCTCATCGCCAACAGTTTTAGCATTGTCCGACGGGTCAGCAATATGAAACCCCGTCGTTCGTCGTCCGTATCCCCTACTTAATGTCGCGACCTCGTGTTCATTGCAAAGCAATCTGATCAGGTACTCTATCATTGGCGTTTTTCCGGTACCGCCAACAGTAAGATTACCAATTGAGATTACCGGCAGGTTGAATTTTGTGGAAGCCTTCCTGCCCTGATCGTAAAGGGCGTTACGAACTGAAGTTACGAGATGGTATAGAACGGCAAACGGGTACAACAGGATGCGCTGAAAGATCATGCTTTATCTGTTCTTTGTTGAAGCCGCGATCTGACCATCATACGAATCATAATACCGCAAATGTAGAGATAATGGCCTATACAGGAAGTAGGTGCATTAAAATATTGAAATGTGCGATCGCATGGCCATAATTTTAAGAAACCGTTATCTTGACATCGATATCGAACTTACCGTATGAATAGCATTCTTAAAATTAAGGACGTAATCTCTTTTCTTGATTCGTTTGCACCGAGATCATACCAGGAATCCTATGATAATTCAGGACTTATTACCGGCGATACGGACACCGCGGTTCGCGGTATTCTGGTGACTCTGGATTCAACGGAAGCCGTGGTAGATGAGGCAATATTGTCGCATTGTAATCTAATTATTGCTCATCACCCTATAGTTTTTAAGGGTCTTAAAAAACTCACGGGCAGCCATTATGTAGAGCGTGTCGTTATCAAAGCGATCAAAAATGACATTGCCATTTATGCCATTCACACTAACCTTGACAACGTCCATACAGGCGTGAACAGAAAAATCTGCGAGAAAATTGGCCTCAGTAGTTTACGCATATTGTCCCCGCGTAATGATACGTTGAGCAAGCTGGTCGTCTTTGTCCCGCTGGAAAACACAGATCGTGTGCTTTCGTCACTTTATGCTGCCGGCGCCGGCAAAATTGGCCGTTACAATGACTGCAGCTTTCAAGTCGAGGGTACAGGTACGTTCGTTCCCGGCGATAATGCGCAGCCTTATGTTGGCAAAAGGTCAGAAAAAGAGTCAGTGCAGGAAAACCGAATTGAGATATTGTTTCCGTCCTTCTTGCAGTCGGCCATTCTTGAAGCTTTGCGCCGGGCCCATCCGTATGAGGAAGTTGCGTATTACATTACATTACTAGCCAATGAAAATCAAGACGTCGGCGCCGGGATGACCGGTGAGCTCGCGGCGCCAATGGAACCTTTGGCCTTTTTAACCGGTTTGAAAAAGAGCATGAAGTTAAAAGTGATCCGGCATACCAATCTGCTGGAAGCACCTGTCAGAAAAGTTGCTTTCTGCGGAGGATCAGGGAGTTTTCTCCTTAATAAAGCGATAGACGCCGGGGCCCAGATATTTATTACATCGGATTTCCGCTACCACGACTTTTTCGATGCCGACGGGCGTATCGTTATCGCCGACATCGGGCATTATGAAAGTGAAGTGTTCACCAAAGATCTTATCGCCGATGTTTTAATGAAAAAATTTCCTACTTTTGCGATCATTTTTGCAAAATCTGTCACGAATCCAATAAGCTACCTATAACGAATGGAAAATCAATCAGTTGCACAGAAGCTTGAGGCGCTTGTAAAACTCCAGGTCATTGACACCAAGTTAGATGAATTGAAAAAGCTGCGGGGGGATCTCCCGGACGAGGTACAGGATATGGAGGATGAAATTGAGGGCTACCGGACGCGCCAAAGCAAATACGAAGCAGGACAAAAAGATATTGAGGACGGAATCAAGAGAAATAAGGATGCTATCAAGGAGGCGGAAAAGCTGATAAAAAAGTATACAGAACAGCAGAAAAACGTCCGTAACAACCGCGAGTTCGACGCCATCACGAAAGAAATTGAGCTTCAGGAGTTGGAAATTCAGATTTGCGAGAAGAAAATCAAGGAAGGTAAAGACAGCATCCAGCAGAAGAAAGAAGAAATAGAGAAGACTGATGTCTTTGTAAAGGAACGTGGCGACCACCTGGAAACGAAGAAGAAGGAACTCAACGGAATTCTGGCCGAGAGCCACGAAGAGGAAAAGCGCCTGCTCGCGGAACGCGACAAGGCAACGAAGAAGATAGAAGAAAAGCTGCTGAAATACTATGAACGTCTTCGTGGAAGCTTAAGTAACGGACTGGCCGTGGTAAGAGTGGTGAGGGGTGCGGCAGAGGGTTGTAACATTGTTATTCCGCCGCAGAAGATAGCGGAGATAAGGGAGAAAAAGAAAATAGTGATTGATGAGCACTCCGGACGTATACTGGCTGATGTTGACATGGATTCTCTTGATGAAGGCGACAAACCGAAGACAGCCAAAGTTGCAACACCTGTGCCTGCAAGGAGGAAGAAAGCAGAATAGCATTATCAGTCATTTGAAGTGAGCAGTATCGTTGTAGCGGTCTACAGAGAAGAAAGCGCCGTTATAATTCAGGAGATAAAGCCCCAGGTTTTCATGCTCAAACATATCCATCGATTTCAGGGGATAATGAAGCAACATACATAGTATAATGCGTATAGCGCGACCGTGCATGCACACCAGTACCGGGTTCTCGTGTTCCT
>JANNPM010000488.1:0-17731 GCA_031400145.1 Chryseolinea sp.
TACAGCCCGCTTCCTAAGTTCGGTAAGTGTTTTATGATCGAGTTTACGTGCATCTGACATAATGATGCAAATATAACAAAATATATTTATGTAAATACTATTATGAGACGGTTAATAATTCCTAAAATCAGTCCGTTGACATTAATCGCGTTGCTATTCACGATTATCATCATGTTCAGTTTCAAAGGAAAGATGATTTTGGATTTACCGCTGGATATTGTGCGCATTGGAATTCCACTGGTCATTTATTTTGTCATTATTTTTGTAGTGAGTTTTATTTTATCCAAAAAGCTGGGTGCCAATTACGAAGAAAATGCATCGATCTCTTTCACGGCCACGGGTAATAATTTTGAGCTTGCCATCGCGGTTGCAGTAGGGGTTTTTGGAATCAACTCCGGTCAGGCTTTTGCCGGGGTTATCGGGCCGTTTATCGAAGTGCCTGCCTTGATCCTATTAGTTAATCTTGCATTTTGGCTAAAAAAACGGCTTTATGCAACGCCTGCCTGATATCTTGCATCATTTTCGGCGGGTGCCCGTCCTAACCGTTCAGTATTTTAGCATACGCTCTTGAGGCAGCAGGCACCTAATATAACCGACATTTTCTACAATACCTGGTCGAAGTTATAGACGCGAAATATCCAGCCTGCTCATTGACCCTATTGTCAGTTAGCGAGCTTTTTGAAACTCCATACCATTATGAAAACTCCGATTCCGATTAATGGTAAACTGAGAATCTGCCCCATATTCAGCGACAACTTTTCTTCAAAAGCTACTTGGCTTTCTTTTATGAATTCTATCAGAAATCTTTGTGCGAAGATTAATGACAAACCAAATCCAAATAGAAAACCCTTGTGGTTTTGGACTTTCCCCGATTTCCATAAGAGAAACAAAACTGACGCGATTGTCCAGTAGAACAAAGCTTCATAGAGCTGTGCTGGGTGCCGCGGAACTTGATCGACTCGAATGAACACAAACGCCCAAGGTATTTGAGCTGGTATTCCGATAGTTTCGGAATTCATTAGGTTACCTAATCTTATAAAGCCTCCCAGCAATGATCCAGCAACGGTTAGCCTGTCTAAATTCCAAAGGAAATCTTTTTTATATTTCTTGCAATACAGATATAAGGCAAATAAAGCGCATAAAACTCCTCCATGGCTTGCTAATCCTGCAAATCCTGTAAACTGGAATGTTGGATCAACCCGAATAGGCAGAATCTCAATAGGATTATTCAGATAGTGAAAGGGATCATAAAAAATAATGTGCCCGAAGCGAGCTCCGATAATAGCTCCAAGTGCTACATAAGTTGTAAGTTTATCCAAGTCGGCTTGCAAATGACCTTCATGTTGATAGATTTTCAGCATGACCTGATAACCCAGTATCATTCCAACTGCCCAGCAGAATCCATACCATCGCAGAAGCTCTAAACCAACGAAAATTCTTGGGTCGATATCCCAAATTATGTGAGCAATCATCCCCCTTGACAACAACAACTTACAATGATAAACAGCATCGTGCTTAGCAGGAATCCGGCCGATCTTCTTGTTGTCCGGCCATCAGCCCGTTCTAGTATAGACAGGATTTCTTTTTGATCTATTGGTTGCATGGAATTGAAGAGCAGAAATTGTCTCCAAGCAGGTTTGAGATCATTTAAATTCATAGCGATGATTTTTGAATTTGGCTTTTAATTCTGTCTTCACTCTATTTATTCTGGTACTGACGTTGGTAGGGGTTAAGTTTAGCATTTGAGAAATTTCCTTGTTTTTGTATCCTTGTAAATACAGGATGACGATTGCTTTATCCATGTCTTTTAGGGACTGAATTACGATGGTCAGAAGTTCTCTGTCATCATCAGCTCCTGGGATTGGCGTAGTTATCAGGTCTGAGGTTACTAAAGAGTCCGTGATAATCTTGTTTCTCTCTTTCCTTACTTTGGTGATTAGGGTGTTAAGACTTACGCGATAAATCCAGGTACCCACTTCTGACTTTCCGCGAAATGTGTCAAAGGATTTCCAAAGTTGCAGGATGATGTCTTGAAAGGCATCTTTTTGGTCTTCATGACTGGAATAATAGGCTTTACAAAGACTTTTGACAATCCCTTGATTAGAAGCGATGACCCGAATAAAGTTTTGCTTTTGCAATTCCACTGAGCGATGATCTTTATTCCATTAGTAGCATCTTTTCAAGAATTGTCACAGATATCGTGGATAATTTTTTAACGACGTTACTCTTTCTCCAATCGGCCAGCGGCCCCGTAAACAATACAAACACATCCACTGAAGTGTGACAGGCAAATCCTGTCAGCCACTCTTGTTTCCTGGTATTCCATGCGACCGGGGTGTAGAGGCGCACTGCGATCAGTACAAGGGCAGCCCATGATCGCATTCGTTCATGGGCTGTACTTAAAAAACGATCTGATGAATGTTTACCATTCGGTATTTTGGGAAAGGTTGGGATTTTTTTCAATCTCTCCCTGCGGGATAGGCATGAAGTACATTTTTTCCTGAAACACGCAAGGAACGCCATCAACGGGCTTTACTTCGTACGCATAAGACCCATCCTCCTCTTTCGTAATATACATGGCGCTAAATTGCTTTCCGTCCAGTACTTCTTTAGCTATTTTCCATCGTCTTAAATCCCAATATCGCTTGCTTTCAAAAGCCAGTTCGATGTATCGTTCGTGGCGTATCTTTTCACGCATTTCATCTTTCGTTAGTCCGGAGGGCAGCTGATAGGGATTCAGGCCTGCCCGTTGTCGGATGCGTTCCACGGCATCATATACGCTTTGATCAGGAGATCCGAGGGCTTCGTTCTGTGCTTCGGCGTAGTTTAATAATACTTCAGCGAAACGCAGTTCGATCCAATTTTGATCACTTCCGGAAGCACCGGAATAGGTAGTGTTTGTTTCATTTGTACCCTTTCGAAGGCCATACCCGGTGATGGTGGCGTAAGGCTCATTGATGCCATCGATAGCACCCACATACATATAGATCGTGTTGCCGAAAAAGTCAGTTCCATTTACCAATACGGTTTTCTGAAAGCGTGGATCTCTGTTTTCGTACGGATTGGTTGGGTCGTAGCCCGAAGCCGGATCATCAATAGCTTTGCCATTTTGCATTTCAAATGCATCGACAAATTCCTGCACCGGGCTCCTGGCGACGGCAAAATTCTTGGACTGTGAATCCGGTTGGTGCCATGAATCCCATCCATGCTCGCGAGAGCCCAATAAAAATTGCACACTGATTATTTCCTCCTGATTGTTTTTTTCTAGCATAATATTCCTGAACTCGGGGAGCAGGGAATAAACGCCTGCGTCAATAACCTCTTTATTCATGTTCGCTGCACGTGTCCACCGGGAGGCATCACCCGTTGGGTTATATAAAGGGCTTGCCCAAAATAGCAACACGCGGCCCAGCAAGGCTTTTGCAGCGTATTTATTTGCTTTGGCAACATCCGTAGATCGGTCGCCATACGAATCAGGCAAAAGGTCGGCGGCTTCTTCAAGTTCTTTGATAACAAATTCAAAACTTCCATCGATTGTTTCCCTGTTTACAAATAAATCGTCTGACAAATCCTGTGGTTCTGTAATGATTGGTACGCCTCCATACCTTTTGATCATATCGAAATAGAGTTTTGCACGCAGGAATTTGACTTCCCCTTTGAAGGTTGATCTCTCTTCGTCAGTTATCGGAGATCCTTCAATTTCGGTTAAGAATGTATTTGTATTCCGAACGGACCCGTATTCCCAGTACTCCATAGGGTTATAGTCCGGAAACCATTGTCCCTGCACTACATTCCTGGGGGCGTCGCCCCAGTAGCTTCTCGATTCATCGGTGATATTATCGTAAAGCCCAAAGGGGAACGAGAAGTCGAAATTGGGCATATCCAGGTACAAGTCATTGAGGTACAACTCAATTAATGCCGGATCCTGAAATACCTTATCTTCAGAGATGGTTGTGTTACTGTCTACGTCAAGTAAACTATCGTCATTGCACGATAACGCCAAGAAGAGTGCGATCGCGATGTAGATTATGTATAATTTTTTCTTCATAGCAAATGTCATTTGAAATTAAAAAGTAAGGTTAGCACCGATATTCAGGGTTCGTTGCTGGGGATAATACCGGCCGCTTGAACTTTCAAATTCGGGGTCAAACATTTTAAGCTTGCTCCATACAAAAAGATTTGAGCCGGAGAAATAAACCCTTAGCTTGTCAATCCTTCCCTTATCAGTAATCCGGGTTGGAAAAGTATATCCAACATCAACCGACTTGAGCCGCACAAAGCTGGCATCGCGCAGGTACAGGTTTGATGTTAAATTATTATTAGGATTAGAACCCTCCCATGGTCTTGGATACTTTGCATCGGTGTTCTGCGGAGTCCAATAATCCAACAACTCAGCGAATGTATTTTCAGATCCATTGGCAAAAAAGATGGCAGCATTATCACTAAGCAATTTTTGAACTTTTGCCGCTCCTTGAAATAAAATGCTTACATCAAAATTTTTGTAAGAACCGCCAAACGATAACCCGCCAATGATTTTCGGTGTGCTGTTGTCTGTCGAAATTACAGTCTGATCGTTCGAGTTAACACTTCCATCGTTGTTGACATCTGCATATTTGACATCTCCTGCCTGCTGCCCACCGTTAAACTGCGGTAAATATTCGCCCACTTCGCTGTCCGTTGAAAAATATCCCAGCGATTTGTATCCAACAATGAAATCCAACGGTCTTCCTGTTTGTCTTAAATAATCCGGGAGATTGGCAGCCTCATCTAGGGTGACTACTTTGCTTTTAGCATAACTGCCGTTGACTTTGACAAAATAATTGAAGCCACTAATGCTGTTGTTATGCGATAAGGCCACTTCAAATCCCCGGTTGTCAACTTCAGCATAATTTTCTGCTGGCAATGAAGCTCCCAGCGTGCCTGGCACCGAACGTATGCGCTGTTCTAATATATCGGAAGTGCGTTTATAAAACAGATCCGTTTCAAATTGCAGCTTGCCATTCCAGAGCGATCCATCCAAACCCAGATTGGTGATGGCCGCCCTTTCCCAGGTGATGTCAGGGTTAGCCAGATTTCCCGGAGTAATCGTTGATTGGGGTTCATTTCCTGATATCAGCGTAGCGCCTACCTGATACGCCTGCTGATACTGGAAGCTTGGAATCCTCCCTGTGTCATCGTAAACATTGCGGTCGCTGCCCACCACACCATAGGAGGCCCGAAGCTTTAAATAACTAATAAAACTAAGGGTGTTACTATTTGTCAAGAAAGATTCTTCCGAAAGCAACCATCCTGCAGAAAATGCAGGGAAGTATCCGTATTTTTTACTGGCGGGAAATGCTGCCGACCCATCGATGCGCAGTGATGCCTCCAGCAAATAACGGCTTCGAAACGAATAGTTGCCACGAAAAACATAGCTCCTGCGGGCATCATCGAATGAACTCCCGTTGGCGTCTTGTTCGCCATCATCACCACCAAACAATAACTCGTCTAATCCGTTTACCGGGAAGTTGGTTCTGAAAGCAGAAAAGTTATTTCCGTTGGCCGCAAACTGTTCGTAAAGAAAAAGGCCACTTACACTGTGGTTGACAAGCGTGCGGTTATAATTCAAGCTTGCGTTGATGGTAGTTGTTTTGTATTCATTTGTACTTTCCGTGAGGGCAATTTTTCCGTTGTATCCTTCTGCGTTGTAGATTTCTATCAGGTTGCCGTCATCATCCTGTCGGTACATATATATCGGCACCAAATAATTTTTATCGCGTACTTTTTCACTGCCCAGCCCGATTTTTCCGATTGCATTCAGGCCTTTAATGAAAGGGATTTTTTGTTCGAACTGAAGGTTAACCTGAGAAACATCGGTAGTTTCCTCGTCATATCCGGTGCTGATTTCAGCGAGCGGATGCGGTTCGCGTTGATAGGCAATCGTTCCGTCAGGATTGTAGGGTACATCTAACGGATAGGCAAGGATAATATCACGGAAAATTTTCTCCGGACTATAGGCACTTCCATTGTTCTCCTGCGTTCGGATATCAAAGCTGGTAGAAATGGTCAGGTTTTGATTAACTCTCGCGTCCACATTTGAGCGCAATGAATAGCGCTTAAAATTAAGTTTATCAAAAAGGCCTTGCTGGTTCAGATATCCTAATGACATAAAATAACTTATCGCATCGGTTCCTCCTGTTACGTTTATATTGTGCTGGGTTTGTAACGATTCCTCTTTTAAGGTGAGATCGTACCAATTGGTTTGTGGCGTCACGCCTGATTGAATATCATCTATTTCCTGTTGGGTATATTGTGCTGACAAGCCCATGTTTTCCCGGGCTGCGTTTTATGTTACGGCATATTCGTAGCCGTCCATCACCCTGGGGTAGGTGGTAGGTTGCTGTATGCCCACAAAAGTTGTGTAATTGAATTTGGGCTTTCCGTTGGCTCCCCGTTTGGTGGTTACCAAGATAACACCATTTGCAGCTCTTGATCCATATACTGCTGTGGCAGAGGCATCTTTTAAAATGGAAATACTTTCGATTTCATTCGGGTCAATATTTTGAAAATCCCTGACGATTCCGTCCACGACCGTCAATGCATTATTGTTTCCAAGGGTACTGGCTCCACGGATTGAGATCGATGAACCTGATCCGGGTTTTCCATTTCCCTGTACAGCGATTAATCCGGGCAGGCGACCCACTAAACCATTGCTTAAGTTCGTAAGTGGTGCCTCCAGCAGGATATCGCCATCAACAGAAGCCAGCGAGCCGGTGAGGTTTATTTTTTTCTGCGTGCCGTACCCGACAACCACTACTTCATTCAGGGTTTGTAAATCGGGCTGCATGACCACACTGATTGCCGTTTGCGCACCTACCGGTACTTCCTGGCTGAGGTATCCGATAAAGGAAAAAACCAAGACCACGTTTTCCTGCGAAAGGGAGAGGGAGTATTTTCCATCCGCATTTGTCGATGTTCCGTTGGTGGTTTCCTTTTGTAGGACGTTCACGCCAGGTAATGGAGCATTGTTTTCATCGGTTACCGTTCCTGAAATAATACGTTCCTGAGCGAAGCTGTGCAACGGCTGGCCTATTGCCAGAAATACCATAAAGCAGCGCCATATACGCTGTCTGTAAAAACTTTCATTCATACTGAGTGGGTTGTCGTTTTAAGAATTTATAAGTGTCATTATCTGCCTCCGGTTGCCTGACATTTTATCTACGGACAGGTATTTCGATGGGCGAGACTTAACACAAAGGAGATAAATAGTGGAATTCAAATCTGATTATGCGTTAGCCTAAAGTGATACTATTTTCTCACATTTTATGGTTTATATCAATTTTCGATGGGAAAGAAACGATTGAACCTATCGTATTCCGCTGCAAGGCAAAACAAAGATTGGCGGTATCCGCAGAGGCTACCGTTACGATAACTGCAAATGCCAATACACCTGATGTCATCAGCGGATGAATGGAAGAAAGGAACGGGTATAACAAATGGCACGAAAAACCTGCCCTTTTTTACTTTGCGACGGTGGTGAGCTGATGCGTGCCCCCGGAGAGGGAAATGAAGCCGTATTGATTTTCTACCTCCACGGTCAATGGTTTTCCGTTGTGGGTTATCATCATTTTTTTGTTATTGCCGGCCGGCATGCCAAACAGAACCACTATATCGCGGGGTATTTGTACAGATACCACGGTATTTTTTTCTCCTTTGGTAAGGGTGTATCTCAATGCGCCGACAGGGGTGGGAAAGACCGCCTCAATATACTTCAGACCAGGTAGCAAGGGCTTGATGGTGTAGGCATTGGCATTTGCGGCAGGTGAAATGCCCGCGATGTATTCGGATAGTAACACCAGCGGGCCACCAGCCCACCCGTGGTTGTATCCACTGCTTCCATGTACTTCGCCCGGCACGTAGCGCCAATGTTCCCACAATGTTGAAAAAGGTGACAGTGCCATTGGCTTAAAGCGTTCACGCATTCTATCCAAAGCTGCCTGCGGGTAATTCATCATAAAAAGGCTTTCCAGGACAAATTTTTCCATCCAGGGGCTGGCAGCGTAAGAAGTTGTAAATACATTTCGTAAGGCAGGCCATCTTGTTGAGTCAGCAACTCCTGTAACAACCATCAAAGCGTTGGCACGGTCATCCACTGCGCCGGTATAATCCTTATATCTGTAGGCGCTTCCATTCCAGCAATCATTACTGTTTAAAAATTGTTGGAGGCCTTTGATACGGCCATCATAAAGTATGGTATCGTGTGGATGATTTAGTATCATTGCCAGGTTTCTGGCCGTCTGCAAAGTTTTCAAATACCAGCCATGTTGTATGAGAACGAGGTCCTGGTTTTCGCCCCAATCGCCCCAATCCCATCCGCCCGGTCTGTAAACCAATTGCCCGTTGGGTGCCTGCTTCCATTTCCATAGATACTTTTTGAGGGACGGATAAACCTTTTTTAGCGTGACTGTATCATGGGTGTAGCGGAAAAAGCGCCAGAGTTCACTCATCGGCATAAGCGAATGAACGGGAA
Organism: Chryseolinea sp.; assembly: GCA_031400145.1. Classification (GTDB taxonomy): domain Bacteria; phylum Bacteroidota; class Bacteroidia; order Cytophagales; family Cyclobacteriaceae; genus Chryseolinea. The sequence goes on from JANNPM010000488.1 coordinate 8,510, forward strand.
GTTCCGATTTCCAGTTCTTCTCCGGCACCGGGTTATAAATGATGCTGTCCTTCGTCTGCCAGTTGGCCAGGTCCAGATAGAGCTTTCGGCTCAATGCAAAACTGTTTGTATCCAGGGCATAGAAAGCCTGCGCCATTTCCATGGCGGCATCACCCGCCCACTGCGCGCGCTCCCGCTCGGGGCAGTCCATGTAATTGTCACGCATATTTACATACAAGGTGCGCTGCGCTTTATGCCAAAGGGTATTGAGCAGCGAATCATCCGATTTGAAATCACCTGCAAAATCCGCCTGGTAACCGGTTTCGCGGTACCTCAATTCCAATACTTTGACTGCGGAGGGAATTATATATCTCATTTCATGGCCCGAAAGCCAGCCCAAGGATTCATAGGTTTGCACCCCTTGACGCGTGATGTACTCAGAACAGAGCGTGTAAAGAGAATCCGATGGACTGGCGACACCCAGAAAATAGGTATCGGAGCTGATAAATATCTTATATCCGGCCGGCGCCGATACTTTAAGGTAAGGAGAGAAATGGCCGTTGTAGGGAAGTTTGCAGATAAGTGTGTCGCCCCGTTTAACGATAGATGAATAATCGCGCATTCCATAATCTTTAAACAAGGGGATGTTTCGCTTTACCAGGTTATTCCACGGGGCAACCGGAACACTACCCACCGCGATCGCATCTGGCCAGGCCTGGGTTTTATAATTCAATACGTTCCATTGTACGGTATCAAAACGGGCATCAAAAAAAATGTTGGGTTCCGACAACCTGAAGTTTGGCGCTGGCGCACGAGAGGGCTTGTAAGCTGGATGAACGGTCGCTTTCCATGTGGTGTCACTTACAATGCCCACCGTGGGGCAATCGAAATACAAGCCACAACGATTGCTGCTGTTATGCGAAAAACCTTTGCCGCCCCAGTACCATACCAAAAAGGCGAGGCTATTCTTTCCTTTTTTAAGGTAAGGGCCTATATCTACTTCATCATAATAGGTGTCGTTTGGGTTTGGGCCTCGTTTCAGCCCTCCCTCATATACTATGAGTATTCCGTTTATCCAAAGCCAGTATTTTGTGTCAACCGCTATACGGGCGATGGCTTTATGGGCGGCTGATATAACAGTGAAATCCTTTCGAAAGCAATGCCAGGTGTTAGAAGGGGTGATGGCCTCGCCACTGGTGGCGATCCAGTATCCCGAAAAGGATTGTGACAACACGGCAACTGGCAGCGTCAGCAACAGTAATACACCAGTGAGCAGACGTATCATAGTAATCGGTAAATTTTTACTGCATTGGAATAAACGATTTCAAAATCGGTTCAGCGTTCCGTCTTGAGCTGGTCGGTCAATGCACCGATCCATTGTTTCAAGCTGCCAGGAATGGGGTCGGATTTAACATCCCTTTGGGACTATAGCGCTTTATTGGCCATTTCATGAACGCTACCCTTTTGCTGAACAAGCGTTTTGTAATCGTCAGTAATACACCCTTCTGACGCAGATGAAACAGTGAACATATACTTCAGCAAAACGCCTTGCGAACATCTTGGATTTGGCTGAACCCAGTTTTTTCTTCTGTCGGCAAGTTCATCATCGGTAAGCGCCACATCAATATGGTTCCGCACAATATCTATTTTAATAAGATCACCGTCTTCGATCAGGGCAATGGGGCCACCCTCGTAAGCTTCGGGGGTAATGTGGCCGATAACGAAGCCATGCGTACCTCCGGAAAACCGGCCGTCGGTAATAACCGCTACCTCTTTGCCCAGGCCTGCACCCATAATGGCCGCGGTGGCCTTCAGCATTTCGGGCATGCCGGGTCCTCCTTTGGGGCCTTGATAACGAATGACTACAATATCGTTTTTTCTTATTTTCCCTTCCCGGATGGCATCAATAACGTCCGGTTCATCATCGAACACGCGGGCTGTACCTTCGAAAATTTCACCCTCCTTTCCTGTGATCTTCGCTACGGCACCTCGCGGAGCCAGGTTTCCATAGAGTATTTGCAGATGGCCGGTATTTTTAAGTGGCTTGTCAAAAGACATAATGACCTTTTGCTTACCGTCGATGGGTTTTATAGCCTTCAAATTTTCTGCAAGGGTTTTACCTGTTACAGTCATGCAGTCGCCATGCAAATAGCCTGCATCTAATACCATCTTCATAATGGCAGGTGTTCCGCCTATATCATATACATCCTCCATAAGATATTCGCCGCTGGGCTTCAGGTCAGCCAAAAGTGGGGTGAGGTTGCTCATGCGCTGAAAATCATCTAATGAAAGATCAATGTTCGCGGCCTTGGCAATGGCCAGTAAGTGCAACACTGCATTGGTTGAGCCACCAAGAATCATGGTCATCGTCATCGCGTTTTCAAGGGCCTTACGGCTAACGATGTCAAGCGGCCGGATATCCTGCGCTAGTAGGTTTCGTAAATACTTTCCAATACTCAGGCACTCGTTTTTCTTTTCCGCGCTAACGGCAAGGTTAGAAGAAGAATAAGGCAAGCTCAATCCAAATGCCTCTACTGCGACAGCCATCGTGTTTGCAGTATACATACCACCGCACGACCCTGCTCCAGGGCAGGCATGCTGAACAATCCCTTCAAAATGATCGTCTGTTATTGTGCCTGCTATCTTCTGTCCGTAGGCCTCGAGGGTCGATAAGATGTTGATAGGTTTGCCGTCGTACATACCAGATTTTATGCTGCCACCGTAAACGAGAATAGACGGTCGATTGAGCCTGCACATAGCCATCACACCTGCAGGGATATTTTTGTCACAGCCCATAACGGGAACAACGCCGTCATACCATTGCGCGCTCACGACCGATTCTATTGAATCTGCGATCAGGTCACGGCTGGGCAAAGAGAACCTCATGCCGGTCGTGCCCATAGCTAGTGCATCGCTTACCCCCATAGTATGGAAGATGAGACCCACCAACCCTTCGGGTAACATCCCTTCTTTGACATAAGCAGCGAGTTGATTTAAATGCATGTTACATGGATTTCCTTCCCAGCCTGCGCTGGCAATTCCCAATAAAGGTTTCTTTAGATCCTCTACTGAAAGTCCGGCTCCATGGAGCATTGCCCGAGACGATGGTTGGCTTACATCTTCTACCAAGACGCGGCTATATTGGTTAAGTTTTTTCATGTATCCCGATATATCTTTCAAATATTTATACTTCGCTCAAATCAATACTGTATTACCGTGCCTCCATATTCGTTATCATAATACGCAGCTTCCACCACCTGCATTGTTTGAAATGCACTTTCAATGGAGTTTGTCAATACATGCTGTGAGCCTTCGGCAAACCGCATCAAGTCGGACATTGATCCAATAAAAGCGTCCGGATACCAGCTTCCGTCGATCGGGTAGGATTTCCATTCACTAGGCATATCATCTCTCAGAATTGATACTTCAAATGTATCGGGTGCGCCTTGGGGAAAGTTAATGTTCTTACCCAGTGTATGACGTATCGCACCCTTTGTTCCTTCCCATTTGATAAAAGCATCCTGATATTTCTGCCCGAATTCATGACCATGATTGGTATTGATAAATGACTGGATACTTTCTCCATAGTCCATTATGATAACGGACCGTACGGAAGCAAGGTCCATCATTTTAGGGTGTTTTACGGTTTTTGCGTAAACCTTTGAGGGATTGCCCAGAAAATATCGCATGAGGTCAATATAGTGTATGCTGTGGTACAAAATTTCCATTCGCTGAATGCCAAAAAGAAACTTCCACAGATGCCAGGGATGCCAGATATTCATACGTATCTCGATATGATGAACCTGTCCAATAACACCTTCATCAATTAACCTTTTCGCTGCCAGAATTGATGGGATAAAACGCTTTTGAAAATTCATGGCCGCAATCAGCTTCTTCTGATTACAAAGCGCTACAATCGCACTTGCTTCGTGGATGTCGGTACCAAGTGGTTTTTGAATCAATACGCAAGAATGATCTGGAATTGATGGCAAAACACCAACAATTTCAAAAGCGGGTACAGCTATATCAAATACTACATCTGAAGGTGCGCTACTGATTAGTTCGCCTAAGGAGGTAGCCGTTAGCGGTATATTAAAATAATTGGCAACCGCGGTAGCCTTTTCATGATCCCGATCAAAAATGCCAACAATCTCCCAACCTGCTTTTTTATAGGCAGGCAAATGCGCTGTTTCAACAATACTACCTGCACCAACGATTACAATCGGGCGCGCCTTTAAAGGAAGTGAAATGGATGAATCTATATGCATTACTTCGCCAATGAGCTTAATTATTTTTGAACCTCGAAACGTTAAAGCCATTACGCCTTACGTTGAAATTTGCCTGCCATTCGGCGGTTGGACTAGAGATATCAAAACAACAAGTTATCACCCATTAAAAGTTGTCGCAATTGCCCATAAAACGATACTATATTCACATAAAGGTATGGGAACCTTTTTCGGCGTTTTTGCTCGTTTTAATCGCAGCATTTTTAGTTTTCACCGTGCGATTTTCATTGGTGTTGCGTGGGCGCCATCTTGGTCCAGTATGTATTTCTTCCTGTATTGCACCGGGGTCATTCTCATGAGGGCCTTAAACTGCCGGTTAAAATTTGACAAGTTTAAAAATCCTGTTTCATAACAGATCTGCGATACACTAAGCCTGTCTTCAATCAGGAGCTTGCAACTGTGACCGATACGTATCTCTTGTAAAAATTGGCTGAAAGTTTTCCTGGTTCTGCTTTTAAAGTACCGACAGAATGACTTCGGACTCATATGTACAACATCCGAAATCTCCTTTAAGGAAATACATCCGGTAAAGTTTGATAACGCATACTCGTAAACTTTATTTATCCTAAAGGCGTCTGTGTGAGAATAGTCCTTTGAGAAGCCTACGCTGGAAAGTTTCTTTATGTTTTTTACCTCACTTACCGCGTGTAAAATCTCAAGAAATTTGGTGAGCCTGTAAATACCTTTTAATTCTAACAGCGCGATCATCCCGCGACTTATCAATCTCAGCGCTGGGCCTTCAACCTTAATACCAAACTTTGATACTTCAAACAGTTCACGAATACTTCTAAATTCGGGTTTTTGCAAATACGCTTCTCCCAGAAAATCGGCTTGAAAATGTATAACGACTGACCTGGACCGTAGATCAGGATGGTTTTGATGATAACTGTCGTCACTTCGCCAAAGGTGCGGAAGGTTTGCTCCCAGCAATACCAGTTCGCCTGCCTCAAAGTTCTCGATACTATCGCCAACCAGCCGCTTTCCAGAACCCTCGCAGATCAATGTCAGTTCAAGTTCTTGGTGACAATGCCATTGGGTCAAGAAATAGGGAACGCAAAATTCCTGGACTGTAAATGAGTGTTCAGGCTCGCTAGGGATTTTTAACAGCGCTGGTTTCATTCAGCGTAATATAATTGAAGTTACACTGAAATACTCGATGCAAGAAGTTTAATTTAACGATGATCTGTCAGGTTGGTGGCTTATAATTTCCAGCGCTGACAGGTCGGTGTTGTTCTGGCGATTCCATCTGGCTGTGCTATTCTACTTCGAATACAGGTGAATCTATTGGCGGGGAAAACCGGAAAATAAAGTGGAGATCACGTTTACTCCGTCCTCAGGCTTTTTACAGGATCCATTACCGCTGCTTTGATAGCCTGATAGCTAACGGTGAGCAAGGTGATCGCTAGCGTTACAAAAGCTGTCACCACAAAAACCATCCGGGGTATTTCCGCGCGATACTCGTATTGTTCCAGCCATTGCGTGGCGAAATAATAACTTATCGGTGATCCGAGTAAAATTGCGACTATCACAAGCTTGACGAAATCATAGGATAGCATCCTCCATAAACTATACACAGAAGCTCCCAGAACTTTACGAATTCCGATCTCCTTCCAGCATTGGCTGGCGGCAAAGGAAGCTAAACCGAAGATTCCTATACAGCTGATAAATATTGCGAGCATGGAAAAGAGGGCCGCAAGGGTTCCAACCCGCTCTTGATCCCTGAACATGTGCGCATACTCGTCGTCCTGGAATTTGTATTCAAAGGGGGCACCATCATCAAATTTTTTGATAACCGCCTCAACTTTTTGTAATGCTTCGGGCATGCCAACCTTTGCATCTACCCGGATCGTCAAGTAGCCTGCCGCTGCGTAGTTGATGTAATACAAGTGCGGCGATTGTTTCATAAATGGTGTCCAGCGTATCTGGTCTTTATGACTCCGATGATCACCCTTTCTTTTTCGTGACCGAAAATTATCTTTTTGCCGATAATATTTTTTTCTGAAATCAGCCTGGCTGCCATCTCATTTATAATGACCGCGGAAGAGTCAGTGGAATAATCGCGCGAGAAGTCACGGCCTTCTACGAACTGAAACCCGTTGGTTTTTGGAAAGTCGTGACTGCAGCTGTTCAGGGCGATAAGGGAAGTGGCAGCAGGATCTTTGCCTTCCCAAGTTATTGACCCATCACCAGCCATCGGACCAGTGATTGGAAAGTCCGAGATGGCCATATTTTCAACGGCATTTGTGGCCAGCAACTCATTGCGGAGAGCGTTGTAATTTGCCTTTCCGAGACCGTCTGTGCGGATCCGTATTTGCAATATTCCCCGGCGATCGAAGCCTACCGGGCGGTCCTTTGCATGCTGGATCTGAAGATAGACCACAACGGTGGCAATGATTAGTATGATAGAGGTTGTAAACTGGAAGATCACCATCACTTTTCGGGGTAATGAAGCGAAGCGACCTGCCTTGAAAGTTCCCTTTAGAACCTTAACTGGACTGAAAGAGGAGAGGTACAAAGCCGGATAGCTGCCGGCAAGGCTGCCGGTGAGGAGTACAAAGGTTAAGGCACCGAAGGTAAAACGCAGGTTATTCCACGGCAGTGCCATTTGCTTTCCGGCGAGGTCGTTGAACCAGGGGAAAGCCAGCGCAACAATCCCGATGGCAAGGCAAAAGCAAATGAAAGCCATCAATAGCGACTCGCTTAAAAACTGAAACACCAACTGTTTTCTTTGTGAGCCCATAACTTTCCGAATGCCCACTTCCCTGGAGCGTTTTTCACCGCGGGCAGTGCTAAGGTTCATAAAATTTATACAAGCAAGGATCAATACGAAAATTCCAAGGAGCCCAAACATCCATACAGATTTGATCTGCGCTTGCGTGCTAACGCCGTCTTTAAAATCGGCATACAGATGCCACTTCTTCATAGGGAATAAGAATCCCTCAGGCTTGATCGCTTTTCCATCGCCGGACACTTTATCGTAAAGGGTGTGTTTTATTTTAGCTTGGACTTTGTCGAAGGAAGCGCAATCTTTCATGAGCACGAAACATTGAAAGGCAAAGTCCTCCCAGTTGTTTTGCTTTCGGCGGTGAGCATCACTGACGCTGAACCAATATACAATTGGCATCAACATGTGTACATCCTTAAATTCTGAGTTCGATGCAAAGTCATCGAATACACCAGTCACCATAAGCTGGTCGCGATTGTCGAACTTGATCATTTTGCCGACTGGCTTATCACCTAACAGCGCACTTGCCATTGTCTTTGAAAGGATGATGGAATGCAGGTCTTCCAATGGTTTGGCCGGGCCTTCCAGCATTTTGATCGAGAACATACCAACAAATGAAGGCTCAACAAAAAGCCCTGCCTTCGAAAACTTTTTTTCATCGAGTGCAATGTCATGTTCATGCTGAAATGTTGCAAGCGCTGTTTCTTCGAACTCTGCGAAATTGGCTTTTAACGCTTCGCCTATGGGCGCAGGAACATCATTGATTGAAAAGGTTTCTTCTCCAAAGGTAATGTGATGATAAAGCTGTCCGAGCCGGTCGTAATTCGCAAAATGTTTGTTAAAGTTTATTTCATCAGAAACCCATAGCTCAATGAGTATGGCAACAGCCATACCAATTGTCAGTCCACTGACATTAATGAAGGAGTTGCCAGGGGAATTGATCATACTCCTCCAGGCAATTTTGAAGTAGTTTTTTAGCATTTGTGTAAATCTGCCAGCTTACATTCGGGATGCTAATGGCGCAGAAAAAGTTCTAAATCAGGGAAAAAGGAGTTTTTAACCCAGAAAGTGAATAAGCCATGAAGTTCATTCTTTTGGTGTTAAGCACCCTGGAGTTTACTACACGCAATGATGGACTTATATAGTTTTTGCCAGTATGAGGGCTGGTTCCTTAGGAGCACCAATCACTTTCCAGCTCAGTCACTCTCCACTTTTTACTGATAGAGTTTTTCCTTGACTTCCCCACACGTCAACATCTCATCTCCAAAATATGGGTTGCGGATTTTTTCTTCGGAACTGAGCCAGTACGCCCCTTCGTTATTAAAGGCCATTGGGCAGTATTCGTAATAGGCTGTCTGACCACCCATCCCAAACGCCTTGATGCTTTTGTAAAGATCGTTGCTAAGCTTGCTGAAAGCCGCGCGTTGTGCGGCGATGTCGGCTGCACTTTCGATCTCCTTAATTGATGACGCAAGATTGCCCTGGTAGAACAACCAATCGTTATGAGCTGGTCCCGTGACAAGCTTTGTGTCGATGGCTGCAAGCGAAACCTTCGTTTTGGCGGCTTCAACCTTGACTTTCGCCGGATCAGAACGCACGAAGGCTTCTTTTAAGGCAGAGTATGATGTAAAAAAGCCACCCAGTTGCTTCTGAAATGCCACGTCGACATCAAATTGAGGAGATGGCGTTGCGCTGCTGTCCGATGCCGCCACGATCGCAGCTTCGGCAGATTTTTCTTCACCGGCTACCTTTTTTGGTTTGCAACCACTGACAATCAGTGCAACGATTGCAATAATGAAGCAGAAGACATTTGCGTTGATTTTCATAGATATCCCGTTATTTGCTAATTATAAATAAAAGTTTTGGCATTCTTGTGTAAGTCTGCGGTCGACTCCTTCTGCCGGCCCCGCCAGAGCGCCTCGCAAAGGCGTCTACGTGCTGCTACAGGTTGATCGTGTCCCTGCAGTTCCTAGCTCAGCAAAACTGCGCCAGCGTTAGCATGAACTGATCACTCCGTCCAATAGTCCACCGGATGACTAAGCTTTGTTGTTCAAATCATAAGTAAAATTATGAAAATTATCAAGAAGCTATAGATTTTGTCCGTGGCAATGACGATAAGCACGTTCCACTAGTCACCTCGCTAATTTGTTACTATCTTTCGTTATGCTAGTATCCCGTCTTTCCTTTGTCACTGCGTTATTTAGTCTCAGCTTATCCTGCTGTTGCGCACAG
>JANNPM010000513.1:0-10159 GCA_031400145.1 Chryseolinea sp.
GGGCATCGGTAATACGCCGACCGCGAGTATAGTTTGCCTCAATACCAAGCTGGTTGCCCAGATTCGTGGCAATCTTTCCGCCACCATGGATCAATATTTTGGGTTCGCGAATTGCTGAAAAGTCACTGAGAAACAAATCCAGGGCTGCCGGAGCATCCAGTACGTTTCCGCCGATCTTAACGATAAAGAGTTTGTTCATAGCGTTTAGCCACTCCGTTATTTTCGCAATATTTCGCTCAAAACTGCCTGCGCGGCCCAAACGCGGTTTGCCGCTTGTCGTGTGACGATGCTGTTTGCTCCGTCCAGTATCTCGTCACTCACTTCAACGTTGCGCCGAACGGGAAGGCAATGCATGATCTTGGCAGAATTGGTAAGCAACAGCTTTTCATTCGTCATCATCCATTTCGGATCGTTGCAATAAACTCTGCCATAGTCGGTGTAGGTGCTCCAGTTCTTAATATATACAAAGTCAGCCCACTTCAGCGCCTCCGATTGATCGAGCGTTACAGATGCTCCTTTAGTGAACGCGTGATCGAGCTCATAATCTTCCGGGTGCGTAATGACGAAGTCAGCCTCGCCCCACGCACTGATCCATTGACTAAAACTATTGGCTACACATTGCGGTAACGCCTTGACATGAGGCGCCCACGTCAACACAATTTTTGGTCTTCTTTTTTCCTTAAACGTTTCTTTTATCGTGATAACATCCGTAAGACTTTGCAATGGATGGAGGGTAGCACTCTCCAGGCTCACCACAGGTACGCCCGAGTATTTAATAAACTGCTGGATATAGAGCTCATTATAATCTTCAATCTTGTTTAGAAGAGACGGAAAGGTGCGGATGCCTAGAACGTCGAAGTACTTGCCAAGTATTGGTGCGGCATCCTTTACGTGCTCCACCGTGGAGCCGCTCATGATGGCTTCATCTTCAAACTCCAGCGACCAACCGTCTTGTCCGACGTTAAAGACGATACACTCCATGCCCAGATTTTGCGCGGCGATCTGGGTGCTCAGCCGCGTGCGCATACTGGGATTAAGGAACAGCAGTCCAATACGCTTTCCCGCACCGAGGTTCTTATCCCTGCGAGGGTCCGATTTATGATCCAAAGCACGTTGTACAAGGCTATTTATATCCGGTGCGTCAGCGGCTGAAATAAAATTAGTCATAGCATCAATTCGTTCAGGGCGGTAAGGAATATATCAATGTCCTTTTTGTTTAAAGCGAGCGAAGGCAACAACCGGATGGTATTGGGTTTTGCTTCGCCGGTAAAAATATGATGACGGAACAATAAATCGTGTCTGATGTTGCTTTTATCGTCAGGCAGATCAAAACCGATCATAAGACCGCGGCCTCTCACATTTGCCAGCCCTTCCACCTTTCGCAGTTCCGTTTGCAGATATTCGCCCATAGCGCCGGCATTGTCTATCAGCGATTCATTCTCCATTACTTCCAGCACAGCGATGCACGCTGCTGCTGCCAGGTAGTTGCCGCCAAACGTCGTACCCAACATTCCACTCCATGGTTTGATTTCGCCGGCGATTAATACACCACCCACAGGAAAGCCGTTGCCCATTCCCTTGGCAGTAGTGATCAATTGAGGTTTGATGTTCGCATATTGATGTGCAAAGAACTTACCTGTTCGTCCATAACCAGATTGAATTTCATCCAGTATAAGCAAAGCATCCTTTTCGCGACATTTCTTATCGAGGAACCGCAGAAAACTGTCATCAGGCAATTGTATCCCCCCAACGCCCTGAATGCCTTCAATGATGACGGCCGCTACAGTGTCGTCCAATGCAGCTGTCAGTGCCGCTTCATCATTCATTGGAAGAAACTGAACCTGATGGCCGGCATTAAATGAAGATACAATTTTTGGATTGTCGGTGGCTGCAACTGCGCCGGAGGTCCGGCCGTGAAATGCTTTCTTAAATGCAATGATCTTTTTGCGGCCGGTAATAAATGATGCCAGCTTTAGCGCATTTTCGTTTGCCTCTGCGCCGGAGTTACAAAGAAACAACTGATGGTCGGGATATCCGGAAAGCTCCCCGAGTTTATCGGCGAGCGTTTGCTGCATTGGGTTCTGAACGCTATTGGAATAAAAGGCGATCTTTTCAATCTGGGCTGCAAGTGATTTCACATAACGAGGATGTGAATGTCCTATGGAAATTACAGCGTGACCGCCGTAAAGATCCAGGTATTTTTGTCCAGTTTCATCCCAAATCCATGAGCCTTCGGCCCTGACGGGAGTTATGTTGAAAAGCGGGTAAACGTCAAATAATTTCATCTGGTGCAATTGCCGTGGACATATAATGCAACAATTTGTCTAGAACGCAATGGATTTAAGCTTAAGGCCCAATGTTTCTTCAAGTCCGAACAACAGGTTCATATTCTGCAATGCCTGTCCGGAAGCACCCTTGATCAGGTTGTCGATTGCAGTATGCACTACCAGCTTGCCACCTTCCTGTTCCAGTCCTATCAAACATTTATTGGTATTCACCACCTGCTTCATATCTATTGTTCCATCAGTAACCACAGTGAACGGATGCGTAAGGTAGAACTCCCGATATAGCGAGGCGATATCACTTGCGGGCTTTTCTGTAGCAATGATAGAGCTTACATAAATCCCTCTTGTAAAGTCGCCACGCCACGGAATAAAGTTGATGTCTGCTGCAAAGCCAGGATGGAGTTGCTTTACCGATCTGTTTATCTCCTTAAGATGCTGATGGGTTAATGTTTTATATGCCGAGATATTGTTGGCTCTCCAGGTGAAGTGTGTAGTATCCTGCAGCTTTTGTCCAGCGCCGGTTGAGCCTGTAATGCCGGTAGAAAATACCTCTTGTAAGAGTCCGGATTTAGCGAGTGGAAGCAAGCCCAACTGAAGGGCTGTAGCAAAGCATCCGGGGTTGGCAATATTCCTGGCCAGGCGGATCTGCGACCTGTTCAATTCCGGCAGACCATATATAAAGGACCTGCCTGCGACTGATTCACCGAGCCTGAAATCCTGGCTCAAGTCAATCACCCTGATCTCGTCGTTAACTTTATTATTTTCGAGAAAAGACCGGCTTTCGCCATGTCCGAGACAAAGGAACAACACATCGATATCCTGAGAAATCTCCGCGCAGAACTTTAGGTCCGTATCCCCCTTTAGGTCAGGATGCGCGACGGATAAGGGTTTACCTGCCTGACTTCTGCTTTGAACAAAGACAATTTCAACTTCCGGATGAAGCAGCAACAGCCTGACGGTTTCCCCTCCGGTGTATCCGGCACCTCCGACAATTCCTGCCCTGATTTTACTTGCCATCGGCAGATTCTTTGACCTGGTGATAAATAGCTGTCTGATTTCCAAAAATTTTCGTAAAGCCAATGACATCGTCACCCGTCCAGCCCAGGTTCATCTCGCCATATTTTCCAAATTTAGCCGACATGAGATCAAATTGGGATTCGATACCGAGCACCTGAAACCTGTAGGGGAACAGTTGTATATGCACTTCGCCGGACACCTGTTGTTGCGAGCTGGTCAAAAATGCCTCCATGTCGCGCATTACCGGGTCTAGATATTGACCTTCATGAAGCCAGTTTCCATAAAACAGCGCGAGCTGATCTTTCCAGGTGAGTTGCCATTTGGTTAAGACGTGCTTCTCAAGCGCATGATGGCCCTTGATTACCAGCATGGGAGCGGCGGCCTCAAATCCGACCCTTCCCTTAATACCAATGATCGTGTCACCCACGTGGATCTCACGGCCTATTCCATAAGGGCCGGCGACGCGCTGCAAGTGCTGTATCGCCGCAGTTGGGTGATCAAACTGCTCCTCGTTAATGCCGGTAAGCTCGCCTTTAACGAAAGCCAGCTTAATTGTTTCGGTATCGTGCTTTGTAACTTGCGTTGGCCAGGCAGCTTCGGGAAGCATACCCAGTGACTTCAGGGTTTCCTTGCCACCTACAGATGTTCCCCACAGTCCTTTGTTGATCGAGTATTGTGCCTTCTCAAAATTCATCTGCACCCCTTTCGATTTCAGGAAGCTTATCTCCTGCTCGCGGGACAATTGCAACTCCCTGATGGGTGTGATTATTTCGATCCCCGGCGCAAGGATATTAAGGATCATATCAAAACGAACCTGATCGTTACCAGCGCCAGTGCTTCCGTGTGCTACTGCATCGGCGCCTATTTGTTTTGCGTACTCCGCCACGGCTAATGCCTGAGACATACGTTCAGCACTTACACTGAGCGGGTAAGTATTATTTTTTAATACGTTACCATAGATAAGATAGCGGATAACCTTGTCGTAATATCTCTTTGTTTCGTCAACGGTACGGTGAGACGCAACACCCAGCGATTTCGCGCGGGCTTCAATTTCCTGTAGCTCCTCCGCATCAAAGCCTCCCGTATTTACTGTAATGGTATGAATCTCGTATCCCTTTTCCTCGCTGAGATATTTCACGCAGTAAGAAGTGTCGAGACCACCACTGAATGCTAATGCTACTTTCCTTTTCATGTGTTAATAATTGTTTTTCGTAGTCACATCTAATCGCATGGTCAATTAACATCCTTTTTGGGTGAACGCAGTGCACGACGATTTCATGGGTGTTAAAAGTTAAACCAAGGTCATAGTCTTTGCGATGACTGAGGATCAGTTTGCCTATTAAAGCTGACTCCGTCAAAATACGGGAATGAACTCTTCGGCTCAAAGCTCGAAGAAATTATGGCAGATTTTACCAGAAGAAAATGCTTAACAGAGACCTTTTTTTACAGTCTCATCACCCTCGTCCCGATTGCGCGATGATTTCAGCAATACAAATTGCTTAAATCGGACCCATCGTTCGAAGAGCCCAAGGTTTCCTTTGAATTTTCGATGTCTGTGCTGGACCAGGTCGCCATCGGGTGTAACGAGTGTTTCCATCTTGGTGAACTCTTCCTCCATGGCCTTTGCTGCTTTTGCTGCTTCCACCTCACGAAACTTCGCCTCGGCTTCAGCCGGATCGAACAGCATGGCCGTACACATACAGTTCTTCCGCTCCTTGCTGATCAGGATCTCATAGTTGACGCAACTTTTGCAACCTTTCCAGAACTCTTCATCGTTGGTAAGCTCGCTATAGGTGACAGGCTCATAACCCAGATCAGAATTGATCTTCATCACGGCCAGCCCGGTGGTTAAGCCAAAAATTTTCGATGCTGGATATTTCTCTCGCGACAGGTTGAAGATCTTTCGCTTGATCTCCGTGGCCACGCCGGTTTTACGAAACGGCGGTGCTACGATTAGCCCAGAATTTGCGACATACTTACCGTGTTCCCACGCTTCAATATAACAAAAGCCCACCCACGTGCCATCGGCGGTAACGGCAATAACGGCTTTGCCCTCATCTATCTTCTTTACGATGTAATCGGGAGATCTCTTGGCTATGCCAGTGCCACGAGCTTTGGCTGACTCCTCCATCTCGTTGGTGATGGTGTCGGCGTATTTTCTGTCATCAGCTGTAGCAAGTCTGACGATAAGCTTAGCGTTGTTCAATGTATTTTTGATTAAGTCGAATTTTAAAAACCCATATTAAAACACAAAAGCCGTAATGTCCTGGACATGACGTCTTAATCCAAACAAGTTTGTGATGTAGGTATCAGATACGCACAAAGCGCGTCGGTCGGGGTCGCCTGCTCACCGGACAGGCATAAGATAGAAACGTAAACGTTCCTCTGGAGTGGCTCACAGCAGCGTCTGCTGACATGTTGGTGATCGTGATTTTCAAGTTCTTCCTAAATGTTTAAAGTTGAATGACGTTGGAGGGCATTCAGTTTTTTTAGTTTACTCTTCAATGCAAAATTAAACGATAAAGTTTGGTAAAAGATAACTATTTTTTAAAAAGCCTTTAAAATTTTTTGGCTATTTTTCTTACTATGGCCTACAGCAAAACCTTTCCTCAAAGTAACGCGTTCTTAAATCTTATTATGTCAGCCTTTGGCGCTAAAGCCAACCTCCGCATGTTATGAGGCAAATGAGCTGCTAAAGTACGGTGCGCCGCCGGTCGCTTATTGGACGAGCACAAGCTTGCCTATCTTCCTTATTTGCTGTGATCCGATCACAAGATTGATCCTGTAGACGTAAACGCCGTTTGAAAGCGCGCTGCCAGTCGTGCCAGCACCGTCCCAGGTCCATACATTTGTACCAACGTGAAATACGTCCAGGCCAGAAGCGGTGTATCGATCTTCCAACTGACCATTAACATTGACCAGCTCCATCTCGAATATCTCGGGAACAACTTTTCCGCTTATGACAACGTCGAAAGATACCCGTCGGCTAAACGGATTGGGGTATGGATCTGAAATTTGAACTGTCGTTTCTTCACGTACGTTAAACTCGATCTCATAGGGTGTTGTACCACTTTGATTACCTGTTGCGTCCGCACCCTCAACACGAAGTTTATACTTTCCGTCGGCAAGGCCGCGTGGCCTGAACTCAACTTTAAAAGCGGATGTGTCGGTAGCGCTGCTCCAATGCACAAGCTGATCGTTCAACATGATATGGGTAGGCGAGCATTGATCATCACCGCACGGATAAGTAAGAAATAACCTGACTCCCGCGGTATCCTTCTTCAGAATGAACCGGTTCTCATCCCATATTGTAATGAGTATTTCCGGATCCGTGGAAACAAAATCTCCGTTAACCAGTTTTCTTCCATCTACTGAAACGTCGAGCACCGGCCGCAACAGATCTCCGGTGACGTGAAGATGCTCGTTGAGTTGCATAGCGTTATTTTCAAAGTATTGTTCGGGGATCATCCGGGGGTTAACAAAAACGTCTACATCGTTGAGTCCCACCTTACCCGAGGTGCCCACATTTATCTCAATTGCCGTGGTGTCTCCCGGAAGCGGCGCGTTAATCCTGATCAGGCCCCGGTCCGAGGTAAGTTTGTCCTGATTAAAAATTTCATAACTGACAGTCAGCGAATCGGAAAATGGTTTGTCGCCGATATTTATGAAACGATAACGTCCATGCCATACGCTGCCTTCAGCGATTTCTTCCTGCTCACGTAATCCATCGTAGAGCAATATTCCCTCCGGCCCCGGCGTAAATGTAACAAGCCATTTTTTTAACTGCGCCGGTGTAAGGAATGTGTCATCACGTGTATTGAACGAGATCCTCATGTAAGGATATGTGCCGGCATTGACGCTGCGAAGATCCTGGTCGGCCGTCAGGTCGTTGAAAAGCATTACTTCCTCACCGGTGATTTTGATGCCAACAACGTCAAACGTAACCACATCCACGGACGTGGCTTCGGATACGCTCACCAGAAGGGAATCCCACTCCAATGCAGGGCCGATCGATGCAGCGCTGAGGAAGCCTGACGTAAATCCTCCGGTAACGGACTGGTCTATACTTATGCTCTGCTGACTCTTTGGCTCAGTGCTGGATGTGGTAATCAAAGCGGTCCCTGGAAGCGCTCCCTTGCGGCCGAATATAATTACCGGTTCATTGTCCTCAAGTGAATTGAGTTGTGATATTGATATTCCAAACTCTTCAAGTTTGACCTTCGCGGATTCTGGCCATAAGCTAAAGTATGCGTTACCAATACTGAACAGCAATACCGAATCTCCAGTTTCTATATTATCTATGTAAGCAATAAGATCGCTCTCTGATCCTGTGGCCATTTCATTGTACTGGTAGTTGTTGATCACTATTGGATCACGCCCGCAGGTTCGACCTGCTCTGTTAAACCATTCGAGTTTCACACCCAGGTATGGGACGGTAGATTTCCTGTCGAAAGCCACGAGGTTAATGGTGTTGGAACGGCATTCAAAGCCCGGAAAGGCGGCGAAGTATTCCACGTTCGAGATTTTAATGCTGATCGCCTCATAGTAATTAGGATATTGACTTCCAAAAGTCGTCACCGACACTGGCTGAACCGACTTTGAAAAGTTCAGTCGCCGAAGATCCGCGTCCTTAACTAAACCCTCAGAAGCATTTTGGAGATATTGGGGAAAATGCACCTGCGCCCAACCCGTTGCGCCGCTTCTGATATATGTGAACGAGCTTTGAGTCCAGCGGTTGCTCTCGCCCGCCCGCGGATCGGCGAGTCTTGTCCGCCAGTAATAAGCCAGTGTGTCGCCTTCTGGCAAAGTTACTTCTTGTCTCGCAAGAACCGTTCCTTTTGTCGTCCACATTCTTCTGAATGGGCTGTCGAATGTATCGATCGTATCGAGCTCTACGAGAAATTCACGCTCGCCGGAAAGCAGATCTGTGCTTTGGAAGGATAGGTCGAGTGTAGCGGTATTCACAATTGAAAAATCCGATGGATATAGATTCTTGGTTCCGCTCAATGATATAAACAGAGTTTTTGTAGTGACATTATTTTCCTTGGTATACTCTCGTAGCACATTGTCAGGGTCGAGGGTAATCTTGAATGTATTGTTTCCAAAACTGGATGCCTGTGTCCTCCGTATGTTAAAGGTCAGTGTGTCGCTGTACTTTGTAACGGGAAACAGTGAGTCGTATCGTATTGTGGTATTGTCATTGAGCGTACGCAGAATTTCCACCCGGATAGTATCCCTCGTTGCCAGGCCAAAATTTCTGACGATGATATTGATGGCGAAGGAATCGCTGAGTGCGTTGATCGGGCCTGCCGTGTATGAATGAAATGTAACATGACTATCGTTAATCTCAAGATCTGCCTTCTTCGCGCCGAAGAGCCGGACAGCCGGATCTCCGAGGAGCACCATCTGCTGAACCTGCGTGATGTTGGACGCCGACGCGGTTGCACCGGCCATGTACCGTCTGGCTGTCTCCTTTTGTATATCGCCAAGTCCCTTTCCAACATATGTTGAGTCCTGATAGCCCACTTCATAAAACGTTTGAGAATATTTTCTCAGTGTGCTGATGAACCCGTAGCCACTGTGGCCAATAAATCCGATTGCGCCTTTATCGCGGGCTACAAGCCAGTCTTCTCCGAATAGTGTATAAGGAAGAAAGAAAGCGCCTACCTGGCATCCGTTCATCAATAGCGTTGGATATTTACCCTTGTTGTTGTATCCCTGAACGGGGTCTGTTACGTACCCTAATTCAAAATCCAGCAGCGTTGGTGAGGCGTGGCCAAAGAATGTTATCAGATTCAGGCCGCTGTTCACTTGCTCGGCTATATTGATCAATTGTATTTCCTTGGAATGTTTTGCCAACGCAGATACCTTCCCCCCGAGATAAGTATCTTCGGCGACGGCCTGAAAATCTTGCATGAGCAATTTGAATTGCTGGGGTTCACCCTCATAGATCCCGCCACTAAGGTGCACGAGGTTTTTCCGCCAAAGGCCATCGTATGGAAGAACTTCCATTTCCTTTACCTTATTCAGATAAGCTGCAATTTCGTCCGGAGACACGGCTGGTACCCTGCCCGTTGGCACTGCGGGCTCATAGGTAGTTCCCGCCAATCCTGCTGTAAAAACCATATCGGCACCTGGATAACCTGCGCTGGGCACAAAATCCTTATACTTTGTGAAAGATGCGGGCGAGCGATAATACTGATAGCTTACGTCGAGACCCTTCCCGAGCAACAGCAAATATTTCGGCACCTTTACGCTCGTTAGAAACTTCATGAAGTGAAAGATTCCAAGCGGCGACGATTCGCCATAGTTGAATTGATCGAACAGCTGCTGAACGTTTACAATTAGTGTATCATACCCTCCACCCTCTGCGGAAGCGCGGTATGACGCATAAGCCAGCACGGGATCCGTGTAGCCCATTGCTGGTTTACGAAGCAGGGGATTACTGATAATGATGTAGTTTTTCCCGGCAGCGAATATTTGACGGAAAGAGACAGGCTTTACGTTCGGGGTGATCGACGTGTTCGTTACCATCATACGTCTGGCCGTTGTACTTTCAATCGTGGCATCGAGTGCCGCCGCCGAGGCAATGCCAATCTGCGCCGGCTCATCAGCATTAGTGACATCATACAGCCGCTGGCCGGCCAAAGGGTTTGCCAGCCTGAGGTAGGATGTACCGGCCGCCGTTGCCGGCAGATAAAAGATCTTCTCAGCAATGCCTTGCAGATCAGTCTTTTGCGGATAAACTACTTTTACATAGGATGTACTGATGCGATCCGCGGCGGATCCCAGCCCCATACACCTGATCGTGACGGGAAGCGTTCCGTCCGTGCCGATGTCGCTCCATTGAATGGCCT
>JANNPM010000553.1:0-3317 GCA_031400145.1 Chryseolinea sp.
GCTCGGGGGTGAGGGCAGATTGAGTGTCGTCGACAAAGGCGTAGCCCGGACGCCAGGTGAGCTCGTATTGTAACGGCGTATTCTCTTTTAATACCGACTGGGGTATACGCTTGTCGGTGGTGAGCAGTCCCGTTGTCTTTACATCGTCGTCGCCGTTGGGATCGGAAATGTATAGTTTCAGATTGAGAATATCATCTTCTTTGATCGTGAAGAGTGTGTCACCAGGAACGATAAGTATCTCGGGGGGAAGGTCGAGCTGGGTTTGTGCAATCTTCAGCTTGCCTTTGGATTCAGCCTTGTCGGGTTGGTCCTGGACGGTGAACTCTATTGACAGTGGTGTGGTGCGCAGGTTAGAAAACTGTGTGCGGGAAGGGCTCCACGTGAAGACGCCCTGTGATGATAATGCAGCCCCCTCTGGCATTTCAGAAAGAATGCTTTTGAATACCAGCGGATCGCCATCGGGATCGTACACAAAGTCATTGGAGATCTGGTAGGTGTTACCCGTTGATTGTCTAACGTAGACAACAGGCAACTCCTCGACTACTGGCCGGCGGTTAACATGCTTAACGAGGAAAATAACTTCTTTGCGTTCGCGTTTTCCATCGGGTAGTGATTGCTGGAAGATGATGGTGATGTCACGGGATTTTTCGACGCGGTCTACCAGGTCGAATGAGGGGCGCCATTGAAAATTTCCGAGTGAGTCTAAGGTGATGCCAAGTCCATCCGTGCCTGCAACGCTGAAGTTGATGTTACCAGCATTATCGTGCGTGCTTTTAAGCTGAAATACTAGTTCCTGCCCTTCGTTCAAAATATTCCAGCCGGCGGAATCAGGGAAGATGAACGCGGGAGAGGAGGTCTGGCTATAGGCACCGAGGCCGATAAAAGTCAGATAGGAGGATAACAGGAGGTTCTTCAAGTTTGACGAATTTGAAACGATTGTAAATTTAAACTACGTGGAATGCTTCCGATATGCCACAAATCAAAAACATAGGTGCAGATTACGACTTTTTCGGCGATGTGTATGCGGTGGTAAAGCTCGTTCCAAAGGGTAGGGTAACAAGTTATGGCGCCATCGCCCAATACCTCGGACTAAAATCCAGCGCCAGGATGGTAGGCTGGGCTATGCACGCCTGTCCCAAAGGCGTACCCGCACATCGGGTGGTAAACAGCGCCGGTTTATTAACCGGTAAACACCACTTTAAAGGCACTATATCCATGCAGCAGTTGCTGGAAAAGGAGGGCATCAGGGTTGTGAAGGATAAAGTTGCTCGCTTTAAGGAGGTTTTCTGGGACCCCACCAGAGAGCTTGATCTGAATTAGTTCAAAACAGGGAACACCCTTTCCCAGGATAGGACAAATTAGCGTGTTGTGCCCGCGAAATTCGCCTGAATGCTGGCATGACGTCCATTGGCATACAATTGGCAATAGGCGCAACGGCAAGTCAACATACTGGGTTGGTTTTTTGCGGAATTCGGTCGCTTCGCTGGAAGCGGCCGCTTCCGTCCTAACCTTAATCATTAAAAGTTGTGGTGGGTTGGTTTTTAATCGGGAATCAGGTCGCTCCATAAACGGGGCGGCCTTTTCCTGTTTAGCTTTGTGAGTTTAGTGTAACTCCAGGCCGGTCTTATACCCAAACCAAGCTTCAGAATAGCGCTGAGCACCCATACCGGGCTATTCATTGAAATACTTTAATATGCCAAGGTGACGTCTTCCTGAAAAGATGAAAAAGAGTTATCTTTGTGGTTCGAAAATTTTGTGAGCTATGGGACACCAGTATCAGCCAGAGGTTTTAGTGGAGGTCATGGAAGCAGTAGAAACTACTGACGTGATGGACCTCGTAGTCTTCAATGATGAAATCAACACCTTTGAACACGTAATCAATACCCTTATAAAGGTGTGTAAGCATACTGCGGAGCAGGCGGAGCAATGCACCATGCTCATACATTATAAAGGCAAGTGTGCGGTTAAGAATGGTTCGTTCGATTTCCTGCGTCCGATGCGGGAATCAATTTGTGAAGCAGGCATCGATGCGAGGATATTGTAGGCAGTAATCACTTTTTCCGTGGAGTATCCGTCCAGGCTTATTGAAAATGCCGTTAACCAGATCGCCCGGCTTCCCGGCATTGGGAAGAAGACTGCCCTGCGGCTGGTGTTACATCTGATCCGCGACAAACCAGAAGGTACAATTGCACTCACGGATGCGCTGAACACTTTGCGCTCAAACATAAAGTTCTGCACTACCTGTTATAATATCTCTGACGACGACGTCTGTTCGATTTGCATCAGCCACAAGAGAGATCGCGCCATACTTTGCGTTGTGGAAGATGCAAAAGACGTAATGGCGATCGAGAATACATCGCAGTTCAATGGGTTGTATCACGTCCTCGGCGGGGTGATCTCGCCTATGAATGGCATTGGTCCGGCAGATATCAAAGTGGAATCGCTGGTGCAGCGGCTGCATCACACGGGCTGCGAGATCCTGGAGGTCATTCTGGCGCTGAGCCCAACGATGGAGGGAGATACGACAGCGTTTTACATAAACAGGAGGTTGAAAGATCTATCGCTGAAGATTAGTGTGATTGCGCGGGGTGTGCCCGTTGGCGGTGATTTAGAGTATGCGGATGAGATTACGTTGGGACGTAGTATAACTGGCAGGACGCTCTTTAGTTGAGAGTTTTGAGATTGAAGCGAGTCGTGCGGGATTTCATTCATAATTCATAATTCATAATTTCTCGTTTATCTTTGCGGCCGCTAAATTCACATCATGAGATTATCAGACCGCATCGAAGCTATTCAGGAATCAGCAACACTTGCGATGGCTGCCAAGGCACGGGAGTTTAAGGCGAAGGGGATCGACGTGATCGGCCTGAGCCTGGGTGAGCCTGACTTTAAGACACCACCACATATTTGTGAAGCAGCGAAGAAGGCCATCGATGATGGAAAGTACTTCGCATATCCTCCGGTAGCGGGCTATCAGGACTTGCGTGAAGCGTTGGCAGCGAAATATCAAAAGGACAATAATGTCCCATATAAGGCGGAGAACGTTGTTGTATCAAATGGCGCGAAGCAGTCTATCGCGAATGCCATGCTCGCCTTGCTGAACGCCGGTGATGAAGTGGTGGTGTTCTCGCCATTCTGGGTAAGCTACGATGCACTTGTTCGGTTGGCAGAAGCCACACCGGTAATACTGAAAGGTGGCATTGAGAATGACTTCAAGGTAACCGCCGCACAGCTCGAGGCAGTCATTACGCCAAAGACGAAGGCGATTATATTTTCGTCGCCGTGTAATCCGACCGGCTCGGTATTCTCAAGACAAG
>JANNPM010000554.1:0-14618 GCA_031400145.1 Chryseolinea sp.
GCAAAGGACATTCTCGAGGCCATCATAGAACCGAGCAAAACAATATCCGATCAATACAATGCTAGGCTCTTTTTCCTAAAAGCAGGGGGTTCTGTCATTGGCCGGCTGGTGAAAGAGGATGACGCTAAATACTACGTCGCGCAAAATCCCTTCGCACCGCAAACTATTCGTGATATACCCAAAAATCAGGTGCTTCGATCAATTCCATCGGAGGTATCACCTATGCCCCCGGGGACAATTAATCGTCTGAATGAAGAAGAGCTTAAAGACTTGCTGGCCTATCTAATGTCCGGTGGGAACAAGGATCATGAAATGTATACAGAAAAAAGGCCGTAGATTCCGGACTGGAGGGTAAATGCTTGTCTATGTATGAAGTCAGGTTATTATAAAAACGGGTTATCCGTTGCCCGATTATCAAGTCCGCGGGCACATAACTGTCGCTTATCATTTCACCAGGATAGATTAGGAAGTTGGGCAGCTTTGTAGAATTTCATCTACAAGTTGACCATCTGGGTAACTCTTCAACAAACGAGGGGACAGAGTTTAGTGAAGAGTGGACTTTCCGCGTTTGGCATGAAATTTTAAAGATTGGTGTAAAAAAACTCCAACTAAAGTTTATAAAAAATGAGAAAGTTCATGTTTATCGTATCAGGCTTGCTGTTCATGGCAACTGCTGCATTCGCGCAAGATTCTACGGATGTTAAGAAATCTGAGTTAACTCAGAGTTCCGAAGCCGCCCCAAGTCAAGGGTACACTGCTGATATGGTTAAAATCAAATCAACTGATCTCCCTGACGCCGTAAAGCACACTTTGGACGCACCTCAGTACTCGGGTTGGGAAACAGCACCTCTTTATCGCAGTAAAAATAATGACCTTTATACTGTTGAACTGAAAAGCGGAACTGAAACTAAAACCTTCCGTTTCGCTGCTGACGGTAAGCCAATCTTGGAATAAGACCACGTTCTTCTCACTAACCTGTTAAAAAAGTTGTTTAGGAATGCCTGAGCAACTTTTTTTTTAACCTACAATGGCCGAAATAAATATCATCCGGCCGTTATAGCTCTTTATAAAACGATCTAATGCGAAGAGATCCCTCGAGACGTTTTCATCTGCCTTGCGTGGACCAACGTTCTTAATGACCTTGAGCGTTACGTTTTATGAACCTCCGGATCAACTTCTCAATTTCTACAGCCCAGAAGACAATGCTTGACACGCCAACGGCAATGGCCAATTCATCCCACGTCAGTGGCTGTGTCTTAAAGATATCATTGAAAAAAGGAAAATATATGACGGAAAGTTGAAGCCCTGTTGTCACCAATAGGGCCCATAGCATCGGCATGTTCGATAAAATTCCGAGCTTGAAAAAAGATTTATGTGATGAGCGTATGGCCATCACGTGACCTAGCTGACTAAAACACAACACGGTGAAGGCCATCGTCTGCCAGTGCGCATCCGCATGATGGATTGCCCAACTCTGCATTGCTAATGTCACGATACCCATGAGCAAGCCAACCCAAAGGATGTGCCATCCCATTCCTCCCCCAAAAATGCTCTCTTTAGGATCTCGTGGCGGTCGCGCCATTATTCCTGCTTCTGCTGGCTCCGAAGCGAGCGCCAGGCCCGGTAGCCCATCAGTAATAAGGTTGATCCAAAGTATATGAATCGCAAGCAGCGGAATAGGAAGGCCTACAAAAGGCGCAAGGAAAAGCGTCCATATCTCGCCGGAATTTCCTGACATAATGTATTTGATAAATTTCAAAATATTATCAAATATCCGCCGGCCATGCTTTACAGCCTTTACTATAGTGGCAAAGTTATCGTCCAGAAGAATCATGTGAGATGCTTCTTTAGTCACTTCAGTGCCATTGAT
The DNA here is from genome assembly GCA_031400145.1 of Chryseolinea sp. Classification (GTDB taxonomy): domain Bacteria; phylum Bacteroidota; class Bacteroidia; order Cytophagales; family Cyclobacteriaceae; genus Chryseolinea. The sequence continues at coordinate 1,871 of JANNPM010000554.1, forward strand.
GCCCATAGCGATACCGATATCCGCGTTCTTGAGAGCCGGGGCATCGTTTACACCGTCACCGGTCATCGCGACAAAATTCCCTTTGCCTTGCAAGGCGCTTATGATCCTTAACTTCTGCGCAGGATCAACACGAGCATACACTTTTACCTTTTCAACCTTTGCGTTAAAGTCGTCATCACTCATCTCTTTTAATTCATTTCCCGTGATGGAGATGTCATCGTCGGCCACAATAATTCCGAGATGCCGGGCTATAGCCTGCGCAGTGAGAATATGGTCTCCCGTAATCATCACCGCTTTTATCCCCGCCGCCCTGCATTCTGCTACGGCTTGCTTCGCTTCTTCGCGTGGCGGATCCATCATGGCTGCCATACCGATGAAGGTCAGTTTCGATTCAATTTCATCCGCGTTCAAATCAGGCATCTGTTCGAATTTTCTGACCGCGTAACCCAGCGTTCGGTAGCCTTTATTGGCCATTTCATTTACTTTGCCTTCCAACTTGCCTTTGGAAAGCAATTGATCCTCCCGTAATTTGTCAAACAGCACATCAACGGCGCCTTTGACTACCGCCACAACACCGGAGTCGGTTTGATGCAGCGTGGTCATACTTTTTCGCTTCGAGTCGAAAGGGAGCTCAGCAATTCGGGGAAACCGCCCTTCCACACTTCTCCGCTCATATTTATTGTCGAGAGCATATTGCGCCAAAGCGACTTCCGTTGACTCCCCGACCCAAACATCATCCTTGTCTTTCGTCACGTCATTGTTAAGGGACATGGCGTGCAGTAAGATATCCCTGCCTCCAAAAACATCCAATGGGGTAACAAACTCCTGGTCCTCAAATATCTCCTGAACCGTCATTTTATTTAATGTCAGCGTTCCAGTTTTGTCTGAACAGATATAGGTAACAGAGCCCAGCGTTTCCACGGCGGGAAGTTTTCGGATCAGGGCATTGCCTTGCACTAATCGTTTTGCGCCCATCGCAAGGGCTATGGTAACAAGCGCCGGCAACGCCTCAGGAATGGCTGCCACTGCTAGAGATATAGAGGTAATCAGCATGGTAGACCATTTTTCACCACGCCACCATCCGACGAAAAAGAACACTACACAGAGTATCAATATAATTATAGTCAACCGTTTTCCGAAAGAGTCCAGCCTTTTCTGCAGCGGGGTCTTTGTTTCGTCAGTCTGGATCATTTTAGCTATTCGTCCCAGCTCTGTTTTCATTCCCGTGGCTACTACATACCCAACGCCCCGGCCATTGGTCACGAAGGTACCCTTGTAGCCAATGTTGACTCTGTCACCCAGCGGATATTCACCCTCGGCTAACGGGTCTACACCCTTTTCAATATTTAGGGATTCCCCGGTTAGTGACGACTCATCTACTTTCAGCGTGTACACCTCAATAAGCCGGAGGTCTGCGGGAATTATATTTCCGGCTTCAAGATGCACCACATCGCCGGGTACCAGGTCGGTCGAAGGAATGTCAATCGTTTGCCCGTCGCGCATTACGCGGGCATTAGTTGCAGCCATATTCTCGAGTGCTTCAATTGCCTTCTCCGCACGCCATTCCTGGACTACCCCAACGACAGCATTTAGCACAACAATTGAAAGGATTACGATGGTGTCTGTCACCTCTCCCACTACGCCGGAGACGACTGCGGCCGCAATAAGAATCAAAATCATAAAATCTGTTAACTGGCTCAGCAACATGCCGAGGACTGTTTTCTTCTTCTTGACGTCCAGAACATTCTTTCCATACTGCTCTACGCGCTGGCCAATATCCGCACCGTTAAGCCCTGTTGGCCGGGTCTTTAGTGCGTCGGCTACTTCCGTAGCGGGCTTCGTGTGGTAGTCCATATAATCTTACCGTTATAATTATGAAGGTGGCAACAAGGCACTTACAAGTGCCGCAGCCGTAAAATATAGGTCAAAACGCGTGAAGTCCAAATTCTGAAAGAAATAAAATATACCGGGGATAATTGTTTGCTGCACGAGGGCCGACTTCAAAATATGAAATTCGAGACTTTAGTGACCGGATTTTCCACTTCCGATTGAAAAAAAAAGTAGATCAGGTGTGATCGTTTTGCAAAACAATATCGCGTCAACTTAACGACATTGATAGCTATCTTGCTGCGAAATGAAAATAATCTTTCCCCCGGATTTCGAATTTGGTACCAGCACGGCCTCTTATCAGATCGAAACTGCATTCGAACATGATTGGATTGAGGTGACTTCTCGCGATGGGCATACGTTCACGCGGACTACTGATCATGAAATGAGGCACGACGAAGATATCAAGATCATTACCTCCCTTGCTCCCAACTATCGCATGAGCCTTATGTGGAGCAAGCTTCAAAGAGAACCCTATGCCTCATTTGATCCAGACGCGACGCAGCAGTATCACGCCTTACTAACTGGACTCCGTGCCAATGAGGTCCGGATTATGATGGTCATCCACCACTTCGCAAATCCTCAGTGGTTTTCTAAGTCAGGCGGATGGGAAAATGAGAAAAATATACCGCTCTGGTGCGATTATGCAAGGAGGCTAGTCAATGAGTTCGGTGGGTATGTAAGCACATGGAATACCTTTAACGAGCCGAATTTGTATGCGTCTCTTGGTTGGATTGCGGGAGAATTTCCACCTTATAGCAAAAACGTCTTTACGGCTTACAAGGTCCTTCGAAATATTGCCGAGGCACACCGGCAAATTTACGCATACATTAAGGAAAAGTATCCAGCAAGTCCGGTCGGTATATCCCATAACTGCACAATATTTAAGGCGCACAATCACCTTGGATATCTCCCCGCTTTAATCTTTGATTGGTATTTCATGGAATATACCTCTGGTCTTTTTAAAGACCTGGACTTCTTCGGCATGAGTTACTACGCAAGAATTGAATTTGATCCTTACCCCATTACCTATATGCTAACTCCTCATAAAATTAAGGCATTGAAAAAAAAGCATGATGATATGTGGGAGTACTATCCTGAGGGGCTAGGCGAGAACATCAGGCGATATTGGTCGAAGCTCAAAATCCCTATCATAATAACAGAGAACGGGATTTGCACCGCCAATGATGAAATAAGGGTAAGCGCGATCAAAGACTATATGAAGGAGATCAGACAATGCATGGATGAAGGAATTATTGTCCATGGATATTATCATTGGAGTACCTGGGACAATTTCGAGTGGAGCCTTGGACCCACGTACCAGTTTGGCCTTTATGGATGTGACTTGCAAACAAAAGAACGTATCAAAAAAGGCAGCGCTGATGTTTTTTCAAAGCTCGCTTATCAAAAGGAAATCGAGGTGTAACCGGAGGCACACATTAATCAATCCATGCCGTCATTCTGAAACGCGGCGGCAGGAGAATTGCCCCATTAAGTCAATCCGAATCTGAATTCATTATTATGTGTTATCTGAATAACGTCCGGTGAGATTTTCGTTTTCAGATCATCAATATAACGGCGCACGGTCTTGTGATATGGGTAAACATCAGGAATGCTGATAGCATTCATAATCGTCTCCAGGTTGATTATTCGTCCAGGATTTTGTGCAAAGAAAAAGAGTAACTCAAACTCCGCCTCACTTACCGGTACTGCGTTGTTTTTATAGGAGACCGTGGTCTTGAATCGATCCAGCCTGAGCTCACCTACGCTTATCTCTCCGATACGCTTTTGTATGATGAAATTGTCCCTAAGTACAGCCTTCACTTTGTTCATTAAGCTCCTTATCCCCATCAACTTTTCAATGTAATCATCACCCCCTGTTTTCAATACCATTTGTTGAAAAGCATTTCCCGAATTTGCGGTGAGAAAAAAGATGTATGTGTCGTGAAAGGAAGGGATGTTGCGTAGCTGCTCACAAAGGGCAATACCATTTATGTCTGGCATCATGATATAAATAATGAACAAGTCTGGTAAAAATCGCTTGGCGGTTCTTATCGCGCTCTTACCAACACTTACCGCCTTAACATCGAATCCTTCGTTTTCAAAATTATACTTTAAAAGTTCCAGAATATCGATATCATCATCTACGACTAGGATGCGGGGAGGTCTGTTTGTCATTTATTTTATTTCGCAAAAGTATGATCAAAGGTCGAGAGGTCTTTGAATTTCCCATTAACTTCTTATTAAATTAAGACATGAGGGTTATTGCACGGTGAACTGCCTCCTTTGTCGTGTCTTTATAGTCGACCGAAACAACCTGCTTGTTTTCGATCCAGTCCACGATCTTATCCAAGTTCTTACGTCGGACCTTTTTCAATACCGGTATGCCCATCAGGCCCAGGGCCGCGGCATTGCATTGTTGCTCGTACTGGCCCTTCATGGGCACGACCATCAGTTTCTTTTTGGCAAAAAGCGATTCAGCAGGCGTTTCAAACCCCGCGCCGCATAATACACCGGCAGAAGAAGCCATGCTTGCGGTAAAACGCTCATTGTCGACAGGGTAAACCGACAGACGTCCGGTCTGATATGCCTTATCTGTATGCTTTGAAAATATCTGCCACGTCACCCGGGGAATTTTGGAAAGAATTGGCACCAGCTTTTTGTCATCATAGGCAGGTAAATACACAGTATAATGCCCCAGGTTGGACACCTTTCCGTCCCTGACCCGCTTTCGTATGACAGGCGTAAAAATATGCTCATCGAAACGCGCGAAGTGAAAACCTACAAAAGTATCGGTCGGCGCGTAGTGCTGAAGTATCCAATCGCCCACAATGTCATATGATTTCGGTCTTGGCGTCTTGATTGATCGAAAGGCTGCCTGATGACTCAGGGCAATACAGGGCACATGTTTTTTTCTGCATGCCCATGCTGTTATCGGCTCGAAGTCGTTTATGACCAAGTCATAGCGCTCGACCGGAAACTTCTTAACTTCTTTGTAAATGTCCTTTGCTTTATTGCGTTTGAATGTCTTATACAGGTCTACCCCACCATGCTTTCCAAAAAAAAAGCTTAGTCCTTTGGATTTATATTTTATGGGGTAAGAAAGTGTGATGTCAGCCTGAGCACCACTTAGGAAAAGATCGACCTCTCCATATTCTGTCAGAAGCGGAATGATGTCTTCGGCCCGGGCGATATGTCCATTACCCGTACCCTGGATCGCGTACAATATTTTCATTTTTTAAGCGCCATAAACTGGCTTACGAGATTCTTAAAAATGATATCGTTGTCAAGCGGGAGGTCTGCCGTCTTCGCTAGCTTAATTGATTGTGCAACTTTATCTTCCTTGTATCTGTAAATGCTCCATTTCATTGCGCTGTATTCCAGCGCAGTGAGATTTTCAACCCAGTCGCCGGAATTCAAATAAACAACCTGACCTTTATCCGTTTGGATACTGCGAAATTCAGGTTGGTGAATATGGCCACAAACAACATGGTCAAAGCCATTTTCTATAGCAATATCCGCGACGGTCGTTTCAAAATTATTGATAAACTTCACCGCGGACTTTACCCCATCTTTAACTCGCTTGGACAACGAAATCTTTTCCCGACCCATCCTTGTTAAACAGAAATTGACAAATGCATTGATAATGATCAATGTGTCATAGCCCACAGCACCCAACTTTGCCAGCCATTTCGAATGTTGCATTGCAACATCAAACACATCGCCGTGAAAAATCCATACACGTTTGCCATTTACCTTCAGCACTGCCTTATTGTCGATGCTAAAGGACCCTAGTTTAAATCCTGAGAATTTCCGAAGCATCTCATCGTGATTACCGGTGAGATAAACTATCCGGGTGCTTTTCGCCAGCAAACCAGTGAGGTGTTTTATTACCTGCATGTGCGACTTAGGCCAGTAATGCTTGCTGAATTGCCACATGTCGATGATATCGCCGTTAAGGACAATCTTTTTCGGCCGTATAGTTTTCAGGTAGCGCAGCAGTTCCTCTGCATGGCAACCATAGGTTCCGAGATGGACATCGGAAAGCACTACCAGATCAACATCTCTCTTTGGCTTTTTTCCCATCAGTTTAAACTACGCCGAACTGGCATAGCCTTCGTAGGTTTGTTTACTCTTCAAGAGCTCGCCTCATCTAAAACTCGGGTAAAACCGGTGAGGAGATCAAATTTCAGCTTCCATTAGCGGGCCAGCGGCCCGAAAAAAAAGTATTCAAGCCCTCTACAAGTAAATCTCTTAAAGATATCGAGACTTAATAATTAAGCGATCATTAAGACATTATCAAATTATTACTATAGTTCTACAGGACATTGTATCACGTCAGCGGTGTTTTTGGAATCGCCCGCTCAAGATTTGAAATCTCAGGCGTTACGACTGAAGATTACCCAACGTTGGAGATGAGAGTAGGTGGTGTAATTTCCAGAACTCTTGGAAGTAAGCTTAAAATAAAGTCTGGCTTAGCTTTTTGCTTTAGAGCAAAAAGGAAGCCCTATTTAACTAATGGTAACTACTATGGGAGTGGTGTACCACTTTTATTATTAGATGAAACTGCGAGCAAAAAAAATCACTTCGCTATTGAATTGCCGCTTCATTTGAATTATCCGCTCAGCATTGTAAAGACTAATTAATGTAAATGCAGGATTTATGGGACGATTCTGGCAGCCAACTAATTTGCAAGGTGATATACTTAGATCAAATAAGGAGATTGGATTTATAGCTGGTGCTGAACGAAAAATTTTCCCTCGATGGACAGTTGGAATTCAGTCTTACTTTGGTTTGTCAAGATTATACACTGGATATGTAGTAGGCTCTACAAGGTATGTAGTAAGGAATAGGTTTGCTCAGCTAACATTAGAGTTCAGGTTATAAAAATATATCCACGCACGCTGCTGGTAATGCCGCCCGGAAAACAAGTCGCAGAGTTATCAGGTACTAACAAGTCATACATTTCAAAACCTGAAAAGGATTTAAAAGACGTTCATTTATCGACACTTCAGAGAATTATAACTGAAGGACTCGGTGGACATCTTGAGATTTCAATTAAGTTTTGACAAGGGACGGCACTACCGCCAACAAAATGTTTCTGCCAGCTTGGGTTCAGTGAAAATTTGAAGTTTTGTTTTCTTAATTTCGTTCAGTCACTTGGGACAGCGATTCGAAAACCCAGCCACGTTTCATACATAAACGTTGGCGGTTATTTCAAGTAACGGAGTGTCGAGCCTTTGACAAGCAATTAATAGAGAATAATGAAATGGCATTGTTTCCATTTTTAGAAAAAATTCCGGAATTTCTGGAGCACTGGAAAAAGGAGAAATCTATAAGCCTACAAAAGACGGTATCCCGGCTGCTGCAGCCTGTCCATAACAGCCTGCTTGTACAACCTGCCAATAGGAATTTCCTGCCCCGGTAACTGCAGGGCCATACCGTTGTAGCCGGTAATTTTATCGAAGGAGACCATGTAGGAACGGTGTACCCGGATAAATTTATGATCGGAGAGAAGATTCTCCATGGCGCTGATAGATTGTTTGGCCAGGAGGCACTTGTTATTGGCGAGAAAGACTTTTACATAGTCTTTCCATCCCTCGATGTATTGGATGTCATTCACGAAGATTTTTTTCATGTCCCTTTCTACCTTCAGGTAGACGAAGGAATTATTACCGGGAAGATCATCGTTGGGAATAGCGGTGGTTTCCCGGCCCATCACACGGTTTAATTTAGTAATGGCTTTAAAAAAGCGTTCAAATGAAACCGGTTTAACCAGATAGTCCACGGCATCAAGCTCAAATCCGTCCACCGCATATTCTCTGTAGGCTGTAACAAAAATCACTTTAGGGGGATGAGAAAGATTTTTAAGGAAATCAGTACCGATGATATGCGGCATTTTTATATCCAGAAAAATCACATCGACGGCTTTTTGCTGTAATACCCCCAGGGCTTCAATCGCGTTTTTACACTGACCCGCGATCTCAAGCCCGTCAATGGAAGTAATGTAGCGGGCCAGCACTTTTAATGCAGGAGGTTCGTCATCGATGATTAGGCAGCGAAGCTTCATGTGATTGCCGTTTGAGAAATCGTGGCAGACGAAATCGGAAAGGAAATGTGCTGGTAACCGGCCAGGTAAAGGGTTAATGAAACCACGAAGAACACGCCCTCATCATGCATTTTTAGTTCGTGGTTATTAGGATACATAAACGCAAGCCTCTGTTTTACATTGTTGATTCCAATACCACTTCCAGTGTTGCTGTATCGGCTTGATTCATTTTTGCTATTGACAATTTTGCAAAGTAAAGTATTCGATTGTACAGAAATGTCAACACTAAGCCACGGCTTCTCAATTTGTTCTGAGGTACCATGTTTAAAGGCGTTTTCTAAAAAGGGAAGCAGGAGTAATGGTGAGATAGACTTGTCTTTAATGTTTCCTTCAACACTCCACGATATTTCAATCGTATTGCCGTAGCGTTCCTTCTCCAGATCAATATAATCTTTCATGATTTCGATTTCCTTCTCCAGGCGTACTTCATCTGACTTGCAGTCGTACAGCATATAGCCTAGCAGGGAGGATAGTTTAAGAATCATGTCCGGTGTCTTGGGAGAGGAATCCATGGAGAAGGAATAAATATTATTCAGCGTATTAAATAAAAAATGGGGATGCACCTGTGCTTTGAGTAGTTTTAGTTCGGCATTAATTTTCTCTTGTTGCGCCAATATCCATTCGCGTTGCTTGATCGTCCATAGCTTGAAAAACTTTATGATCATCGGACTTGCAGCAGACGTAGTCATGCATAAGTAGCTGTGTGGCTGTGGCCCCTTAAGGGGAATAGTCTTAAATCCTATCATCTCCTGCAAAGGAACATACAGATACGTTCTGAATCCGGAATTAATATAGAGTCCAACAGCACCCCAGGCCAGGATGAGAAGGAGAAATTCGACTATTCTCCCTTTCATCAATAGATGTGGAATAGCACCGTATACCAATGGATAACTGAATAAAATGAAAACCGGTATCCACAAGGCCATGTTAAACAGAACGCGCCAAAAGGAGGCTGATTCTCCCATCACTACCCAGAAGACAGCCCATGCAATGATATGGAATGTCCAGTAAATCAAATGACGCCACACGCGGTAGCGTGAAGAAAAAATGAAATCATTATACAGGAAAGCATCGAGGCTGTTCATCCTTAATATTTATTCACGTCACGCTTCATCCGAACAATATTGCTAGGTAATCACTTGTAAACCGGTACGGCAGTGCTGTGGCTTATGTGTGGAGCAACAATGGCATGTGCAGGAATTTCGTTGGATGCCGATTTTCCTGGCGCGAGCTTTACCTGGATCGAAACCACAAAGAAATTACCCTCATCATTGATCTTCAATTCATGTCTGTCTGGATAGGTGACCTCCAGTCTTTTCATCACGTTTAAAATGCCAATGCCATTTTTCATATACGGAAAAAGTTCATTTTTACTGTTCGCAATCTTGCACCGAAGGGCATCTGATTTAATAGAAATGTCTATACTGATCCAGGACGTCTCGATCGCGTCCGCCAGGCCGTGCTTGAATGCGTTCTCCAGAAAAGGCAACAGCAGCAAAGGCGATATAAATCTATTTTCGCGATGACCTTCAAGGTTCCATGAAATTTCAATCTTGTTTCTGTGCCGTTCATTTTCCAGATCAATGTAATTCCTCATGGCATCAATCTCCTTTTCCAATCGCACTTCGTTTCCTTTGCAATCATACAACATGTAGCTGAGCAAGGATGATAATTTTAAGATGAGGATAGGTGTTTTAGGAGAATTTGCCAACGAAAAAGAATGGATGTTGTTCAGCGTGTTAAGCAAAAACTGCGGATGTACCTGAGCTTTCAGCAGCTGTAATTCAGCGGTTATCTTTTCCTGCTGCGCAGATATCCAGTCTCGTTGCTTAATGGTTACCAGCTTGTAGAACTTTATCACCATGGGACTGGCCGCTGAAGTTGCCATACACAGATAGCAACTTGCTATCTGTCCTCTTGGCAGGATATGATCCAGACCCAAAAATTCCTGAAACGGAATTAAGATATAAGATCTGTAATCCATGTCAATAATCAGTCCGATACTCCCCCACACTAACACAACGAGGAAGAACAGCGTAACTTTTCCTTTGAGCAGCAGATGAGGAATAGCACCGTACACCAGCGGATAACCGAACAAAATGAAAACAGGAATCCACATTGCCATGTTGAATATTTGCCGGTCAAAAGATGTAGGAGCACCCATAATGATCCAGAATGTTGCCCAAATGACGGTATGAAAGGACCAGTAAATAATGTGCCTCCAAATCCTGTAACGTGGTGAGAAGATAAAGTTGTTAGCAAGAAAATTATTCAGCCGTTTCATTAACACAAGATAAAGGAATACGTCGAATTCGTAATACCCTTCGATTGACAAAAAGACATACAACCGGAATTAGCGACAGACTATACGGTATTTGTGAAGGATGAGTTTAATATGGCCCGATTTTGAGGAAAGGCAAGCGACACGAATTTTCGACAAGCGACAGCGCTTTTCACCCGAATGCTATTCGATCGGTATTTCTGCTTTATTTCTAAAAACCAAAGCGCTAGGCTATTCGTGTTGGCGCGTGAAAAAACTTGCGTCTACCTTCCGCATAGAAGACGGTCGCATCATTTTGCAATGTGCAACGGGCGGGCGCTCTGCCATTATATAAAACTTTAAATGACCCCATTATGAAAATTGTTGGATTTATTAGAACCGTTATTTTAATCAAAAGAGGTTTACCTGCTTTTGTTATTACGTTGATGCTCCTCCCACTGGCGTGTGACGACGAGTCTCCTCAGACAAAACAAACCCAATCATACTCATCGGATGTAGTGAGACAGTGGTTGGAAGTCCAAACATCCATGTTGTTTGTTCAGTCGGGGAATCCGTTTGGATTCAATCCCTCCCGTTACATGGCGTATTGTGGCGTAGGGTTGTATGAATCAGTGCTGCCCGGCATGCCATCGTATCAGACGTTGCACGGTCAACTTACAGATATGCCAGCGATGCCAGTCGTGGAATCCGGCGCAGAGTATCATTGGCCCACGAGCGCCCATGCAGTACTGGCGACGTTAACAGAAAAGTTTTTCAGTACGGTAACGGCTGCTTATAATGAAACGGCTGTTGTCGATCTGAAGACGGAATTGAACGGACAATATCGGGCTGAAGTCGGCGATGTTGTTTTCGAACGATCCTTCGCGTTCGGTGAAGAAGTGGCGAACATAATTTTTGAATGGTCAAAGACCGACAATGCGGCATGGCCAACATCCTACACGATTCCAGAGGGTAACGGTGTATGGCATTCTGAAACCGGGGCAGCGCCGGTCAATCCATATTGGGGCTATAACCGATTGATCGTGACGGGGAGTTTAGACAATGTGACTTCTCCTCCACTGGCCTACAGCACTGATCCAGCTTCGGCATATTACAAAGATATGCTGGAAGTATATGAAGTATCGAAAAGTCTAACGCATGAGGAAAAGCTAATTGCCAAGTACTTCAATGATTCCAGCCCAGGTTATCCGGCAGGAGGTCATTACGCCTGGTCATTAAAGGACGTTCTGGAGCAATTCAACCCCAACCTTGAGAAGGCGGCATATACTTATGCTAAAGTAGGCATAACGTTGTTTGATGCCAGCACTGGTTCTTTCAAAGCCAAATACCAGTACTGGACGGAACGACCTTTCTCGTTTATCCGCACCGTCATTGATCCCCACGCTGACCCGGCATGGAAACCTTTCCTAACTACGCCAAACTTTCCTGATTTTCCTTCGAACCATGCCATTTTCAGTAGCAGTCTGGCTCATGTACTTTCTGGTATCTATGGTAACAATGTTCCGTTCACCGATACGAGTTATGAGGGAGTGATGGCGGATATCGGTAATGGTCCGGAAAATCTAGGATCCCGCCACTATGATTCCTTTGAAGAAATGATGGAAGAAATCTCCGATTCCCGGTTGTACGGTGGTATACATTACCGCTATTCCTGTGAGGAAGGTATGAACCAGGGTACAAAGACTGCGCAAAATATTGATGCGAAAGTGAAATTTTTGAAATAGGAAGTTATTCGTCTGCATCAAGCTAGATAGGAGCGTGGGCTGCAGATCAGAGTGTCACGCTTACCAGATGCTGGTTACTGGCAGTATGGGATATGAACAAATTGATTCGAGGATTTCACATGCTACTTGCTCAGTAATTCCTCCACCTCTATTTATAATATCTTGGCAAAATAAAGGCTTTGGCTCACAGTTTTCTAAACATCCAACAAGCAAGACACAAAACCTTTAAACAAGGAGACCCAGGCCGGATTGCAATTTATGGGGGAAGTCGTGGCGGTACTGTTGCTTTATTGGCTTCTTCTCGCGACCATCGAATAAAAAGAACCATTGCCGTAACTGCACCCACCGACATGAAGGCACTTTATCAATTATATCCTGATCAGTTCAAGTTATTGTTTTTTAATGACCTGTTAGCGGGTAAAATTTCAGAACATGAAGCGAGGAGGAAGTTCATTTCCATTTCTCCGATTTAGTTTGTTGACGAACTACCATTGGCACAACTTCACCATGACAAAAACGATCCATTTGTACCGGCAGACTTCGCCAAGAAACTCACAGATATTATGACAGCGCGTGGAAAACGTATTGATTCACATTTCTATGATGAAGCAATTCATGGGTTCTGGACTGACAAGAACTACTGGAATCGTGTACAAGAATTCATTAGACCATTATAACAGTGAAGTGGAGCCGTGCGCCTAGCAAAATGCATAATCGATGCCGGGGCTCAGTGTAAATTTGTAGTTT
>JANNPM010000003.1:0-8669 GCA_031400145.1 Chryseolinea sp.
GTGTGCCCCTCCTGCCATAGAAATTCTGCCGTCCGCAGGAAGAGACGTGTCCGCATCTCCCATCTGACAACGTTTGCCCACTGGTTGATAAGCAATGGCAGGTCGCGGTAAGATTGTATCCATTTCTTATAAGTGCTCCAGATGATCGCTTCACTCGTCGGCCGCACCACCAGCTCTTCCTCCAACTTTGAGTCGGGGTCAACCATAAGCTTTCCCGGCCTTTTGTCGTCAGCCTTTAATCGGTAATGGGTGACAATGGCACATTCCTTGGCGAAACCTTCCGCATTTTTTTCTTCAGTCTCGAACATGCTTTTCGGTACGAACAGCGGAAAATAGGCATTAACATGGCCAGTGTCCTTGAACATCTTGTCCAACGCCTGCTGCATCTTTTCCCAGATGCTGTACCCATAGGGTTTTATGATCATACAGCCACGTACGTCCGAGTGTTCCGCCAGGTCCGCCCTCTTTACTAATTCATTGTACCACAGGGAATAGTCGTTTGAACGGCGTGGTAATTCTTTGCCCATGCTTGGTATAATTATTGTTGAATTATGCTACAACCGACAAATATATGTTTAGCCGGCAAATCCAACGAAAGTTTAAATGTTTATCTGGACACTTTTACAACGATTTCGCGTTAAGTCATTATATTGATATTGATGTTACATTAACAAAGTTTAACCTGTCAGATATGAAAAACAAGGTGGTATTAGGGCTGGGTGCGTTGTTGATCACATCAGCTGCCTTCTCACAAGGCGTTGAAAATGATGATATGTATTTCACTTCAAAAGACCGGGTAAAGCTTAAGGAGACACTGGCAAGCCAGCAGGCCGTTTACACGGCCAGCGCCAGGGACAACAAGTACGCTGACAATGCGGCAGTGGCAGTGGAAGAAAATAGTAATTCTGACGTGATCTATTCAGCGCGGAATGAGAACCCGGAATTTACTGCGCGTTCAAATTCTCAGTCTGCGCAGGAAGACAGTCAGGACTATTTCGTTAACGATTACCGTTACAATAATTATTCAAGCCTTAATACATTCAACAACAGTTTTGGTGGCTTGTCCGGCAATGCCATGTATTCTGCCAATTATTACAACTCATCCATCTACGGCTGGAACAGCCCTTACTATGGCAGCGCCTACGATACGTGGGGCAATCCGTGGATGAATCCATATTACAGGTCAGGATGGTCAAGCTTGTTTAGTTTCTACCTGGGTAACGCCTGGAACTACGGCTGGGGATTCAATTTAGGATGGGGTCTTGGCTTCAACTATTGCAATCCTTATATGGGTTCACTTTTCGGCTTTGGTGGTTCATTTGGTTATGGCTGTGGTTATGGAGGATGGTACAATTCACCCAACGTGATCGTTATTAATAACGGGGAGGGTGGGCGCAACATCGCCTATGGCAAGCGTGGATCAGTTGGCGGGATGGTAACGTCACGTCAGACGAATGTCAATTCGCGTTCACGGAATTCAAGTGTCTCTGAACCGGACGGAAGTAGCAGGCCAACATATGGCAGCGCTGGCGGACGTGTAGCTACCAACGCGCCAAGCGGCAACAGCCGTCAGGAAGATTACTACAACAGGTCGTGGAGAAGCTCACAACAACCTACGGGATCTTACAGCGCGCCATCCCGCAATTCCACATATAACGGCTGGAATCGTTCATCCGGCGGCGATAACGGACGATCTTCAGCGCCTCTTTTTAATAATGGCGGCAATTCCGTCAGAAGCGGCTCAAGTAACGGCGGAGGAGTCCGAAGCAGCTCTCCTGCGGGCTCGGGTTCTAATGGCCGGACGAGGGGTAGGGATTAATTAGAAAATTTTCTTAATCATGATAAATGTGGGGAAAGCAATTGTCCTCTCTTGGATAATATTGCTTGCAGTTTCGAGCGTATATGCGCAGAGTTATGTAGAATCAGCGTTGATGTTTAGTCAGACAAGAGTGGGGGGAAGTTCGCGCATTCAGGCAATGGGCGGAAGTCAAACAGCGTTGGGAGGGGACTACAGCTCAGCGTTTTCCAACCCGGCCGGCTTAGGAATGTTCAATCGTTCCGAAGTGACGTTCACCCCTGCGATCACATCCGCTAATACTACTGCTTCCTATCTGGGCAATACCGATGAGTCTTTAACGACAAGGTTAAACATCCCCGGAATAAGCGTCGTATTCAATATGCCCATCGACAGAGGAGGATTTGTATCCGGTTCCTTTGCGATCAGCCTTAACAGAACGAGTGACTTTAACCGTTCTATATTTTATCATGGCAGAAATGAAGAAACTTCAATAATCGACTCTTTCATCGACGATGCCTTTGGATCTACTACCTATCAGTTTTCAATAGACGGATTCAATTTCAACACGCCAACTGGCCTGGCCTACTATAATTATCTGATCGGACCGTTGAGCATCATCGATGAAACAGATCCGGACGATGAATACTTTAGTGATGTAAAGGGGCAACCAGACCAACAGGAGACTATACAAACCAAGGGATCATCTAATCAATGGAATTTTGCTTATGGCGCTAACTTCAAGGATAAGCTTTTTCTCGGTGCTGGCATTGGGGTTATAAGCGTGAGGTACGCATCAGAGAAAAACTTTAGCGAGGATTTCGCTGACGATGATGTTTTAAATAACCTCCGGTTGAACGAATATCTGGACATCACGGGTGCCGGTATCAATGCGACGGTTGGCGCGATCGTCAGGCCTATAGACTTCTTTCAGGTTGGTGTATCTTTCACCACGCCTAGTTATTATGAATTCTCGGAAGATTACCACGCTGATATGTCTACCTCCTGGAAGAATTTCGATTATTATGGCGACGGTTCTACGATTCTTAATAATGAATTTGCTGCAACAGACATCGTCATGTCAGAGTATAGTCTGGTGACCCCACTGAAATTCAGTACGGGTATCGCGTTTCTGTCAAAGCATGGAGTTATCGCCGGTGATGTGGAGTTCACCAATCCTTCGAAAGCGAGGTATTCCTCCGATATTTCCGGTATTGAGTTTTCACAGGAGAATCAGGGAATTAGGGATGCGTACAAGTCGGTTGTTAACTATCGTTTTGGCGGCGAGTTCCGGTACAAGATAATGCGCGTACGGGCGGGCTATGCTGTGCAAGGTAGTAGCTATGCGGAAAGCGTTGACTTAGACAATAGCATTAAATCGATCACGGGTGGAGTTGGCATGCGCCTGAAAAAATTCTATGCAGACTTTGCTCTTGTCCACAGCAGCGGCAGTAATTTGTATCAGCCTTACAGCTTTTATGATGGAAATGACAATCCGCTTGTTGATCTGGATGAACAAACCATTACCGGCATGCTCACCTTTGGGTTTTCGTTCTGATCCGAATTTCTTCTAATATTTTTGACATATCTGCTCCTTTCAATACAATTGCCGCAAGCTGGTAGCACTCCAGACGCGATTTTCGCAGTGCCTCCAGCTTTTCTTTTCGCTTTACATTATCTGATTCATAGAGGAGCGGCCGGTCAGTTTTATTCTCCAGTCTTGTTAGCAATAGACTTATCGGCTCGTCAAGAAAAATACTAAGACCACTATTGTTAATGACGCTCATGCCACCATGGAAGCATGGTGCTCCGCCCCCGGTGGCCATTATAAAATTCCGCGCGCTTCCCGACAATTCGATTAATATTGAAGACTCCAGTTGCCTGAAGTGATTTTCCCCTGCTGCTGAAAAGATCTCAGAAACCGTTCTGCCCGCGCGCGCTTCAATTTCTTTGTCGAGGTCGATAAACTCGAGGTTAAGTATGTCGGCAACCTGCGCGCCCAAGGTGCTCTTGCCGGAGCCAGGCATTCCCACGAGATAGATCTTCATAGGCCCTTAATCAGGGCCAGTACTTCTGTTGATGCAGGCGTATCGTTGTGATGCCACATACCACGCACCGTTCCATCCACCCATAACGTAATGCCTGGATTAGACCGCACTATTGTCTTAAGAACCGTTGCATCAACAAAGTAATATGGAACGGCAAGTTGATTTTCGTGCCTGAAAACCTCGAACTGATCCGACGATGATGCGGTGAAGATCATCATCTCTACCTTGCCATCAAGGTCCTGGGTTAGCTTGCGTATGTCGCCGATGTTCTTCAGAGATGCCTTACTGACATCATAAACCATGAACAGCAGCTTATTCCCGGTAAAGGTGCTTTGTGTGACATCCTCGCCCTCCACACTGTAAACTGCGTAGTCCGTAATTTTCGCCATCGTACGTTCCTCGTTTAGCTGCTTCACACCAACATATTTGTAGGCACCCGTATCCGACAAATACTTTTCCGACTTTATCGTTTCACCGTCCCTTTTCCGGAAGGTATACTCAAAGACAGGCTGTTCCTGCGGTTGCATTTGCTGCGGTATGTTGTTTCCGACCTTGTAAGCCCGGAAATCGATAAACGGCAAATGCAATAAAGCAAAGATGCCTGTCGTCAGTGAGATCGCCGAAACAGTACCTATCACGATATCACCCAACCTCTCTTTTACGACAGGGGAATAACGCTTCCTGTACCAGAAAAGGTGCAAGACAAAAACCATCAGAACAATATCCTTAACAAACGATTGCCACGGTGTGAGCTTTATTGCGTCGCCGAAGCATCCACAATCAGTTACTTTATCAAAATACGCAGAGTAGAAAGTAAGGAACGTGAAAAAGATAATGAGGAGCAGCAGAACAATTGTTGTTATCCTCATCCGGTAGTATAACAGCACTGCGATACCAAGTACCACCTCAAGAATGATCAGCAGCATACCTAACTCGAGTGCAAAAGGTTTAAATGCCAGGAAAAAGCTTCCAAAGTCTTCGGAAAACACCTCAAAATATTCTTCCAGCTTTATCTCCGTCCCAACAGGATCGTTAAGCTTAATAAGGCCCGAAAAGATAAAGAGCAAACCAACAAAAAATCTCGAGAACTGGTCCAGTAATTTTTGTATCATACATTCGGGGCTTTTGACAATATCATTGCAAAGACCGCATAGTTAATCATATCCTGGTAATTTGATTTAATGCCCTCGCTTACAAGGGTGTTTCCTCCATTATCTTCAATTTGCTTCACGCGGAGCAGCTTCATCAGGATAATATCAGTTATGGACGTTACCCTCATTTCGCGCCAGGCCTCGTCATAGTCGTGGTTTTTATTTTGAAGCAACGTAAAGGTTTCGTCAAACGCTGCGTCATAGAGAGGTTCAAGTTCAGAAGCTTTGATATCCCACGACGCTGCAGGATCCAATGTCATCTGGACAAGGGCTATAACGCAATAGTTTATTATCCCAATAAACTCGTCGCGTATGGGATCATTGACTTTCTGCGCTCCCTTTTCCTGAATGCTGCGTATTCTTTGTGCCTTGATATAGATCTGATCGGTGATGGAGGGCAACCGGAGTATCCGCCAGGCCGTACCGTAATCGCTTGTTTTCTTAAGAAAGAGGGATTTACATAATGCAATCACCTCCAAGTATTCTCCAGCTGTTTTTTTGATCAAGGCGATAACTTTAAGGGACAAACATCTTAATTTGACGGGTAATTCCCATCGCGCAATTAATGAAATGTCGATCGGCAAAAGACTTTTTTTCCGTCGCTACTACGCTAAACGTCCGCGGCAAGCTTGTGGATATCGCCCAACCTCAGGTGATGGGCATATTGAACGTGACCCCAGACAGCTTTTTTGACGGCGGCAGGTACGTTACCGAGGAATCGATCATCACCCGGGCGGGGAAGATCCTTTCTGAGGGCGCAGCCTTCATTGATGTTGGCGCCTACTCAAGCAGACCCGGAGCTGAAGATATCCCTGAGGATGAAGAATTGAAACGTTCTGTCGCGGCAGTGCGATGTATTCACCGACAGTTTCCCGAGGCCATTATTTCTGTCGATACTTTCCGCGCCGCGGTGGCGGAGGCAGCCGTTGATCACGGCGCTGCCATCATTAATGATATTTCAGCGGGAGAGCTTGACAGGAACATGCCGGCAACGGTCGCCCGGCTAATGGTCCCCTATATCGCAATGCATATGCGCGGCACACCTGCGACCATGAAGTCACTGGCCATTTATGACAATCTGATAAAAGACATTGTGGACTACTTTCACCAAAAACTCTTCGCGTTTCAGCAGCTGGGGCTAAAGGATGTGATTATCGATCCGGGATTTGGTTTTGCCAAGACTATATCACAAAATTTTCAGCTATTGCAGCACCTGGACTATTTCAGAATTCTTGGCCGGCCAATTCTTGCAGGCCTATCCCGGAAATCCATGATTTGGAAGACGCTGGATCAGCAGCCTGCGGAAGCCCTAAACGGAACAACGTCGCTCAATACCATCGCGTTGATGAAAGGCGCATCCATTCTCCGTGTTCATGATGTAAAGGAGGCCGTTGAGGCCGTGACGTTGTTTACGGCATTTCAACAGCCCGCCGTAAATGATTAAAATCAATATCCCACTTCGTAAACTATTCACGTATGTTTACCTTTGTGTAGATGATTTTTCTTTTCACAGTCGGGTTTCTTGAAGTGGGCTGGGTCGATTTCGTCGACGTAACATTTGTCAGTATTTTACTTTACCAGGTATATAAGCTGATCAGAGGAAGTATCGCGGTCAATATTTTTCTTGGAATCCTGGCATTGTATCTTGTCTACTTGATTGTGAGGGCAGCGCAGATGGAATTGCTGACAACCATCCTGGGCACATTCATGAACGTTGGCGTATTGGCCATGATCATTTTGTTTCAACCCGAGATCCGTAAGTTTTTGCTTGTGATTGGTCGAGGAACGGAATTTCGGGAGAATATATTTAAGACTATTGCGAACTGGCGTCATGAGTACCATGATGACTTCGATATCAGTCAGGTGATTGAAGCTGTAAAGACGTTAAAAGCCACAAAAACGGGTGCTCTCATTGTCTTCTCGCGCGATACAGAACTGAAATTTTATGCCCAGACGGGTGATTCGTTGGAGGCTGAAGTCAGCAAGCGATTGATATTGTCCATTTTTAACAAGCATAGTCCGTTACACGATGGCGCGGCTATCATCTACAAAGGCAGGATAAAGGCCGCACGCTGTGTGTTACCTGTGAGTGAGAACGATCACATTCCCCCGAACTATGGCTTGCGACATCGTGCCGCAGTGGGTATGTCGGAAAATACGGATACGCTGGTGATGGCAATTTCAGAAGAAACCGGAAGGTTGCTGCTTGCACGCAACGGAAAATATCTTAGAGCTCTAAAGCTTAAGCAGGTGGAGCAAAAGATCCTTGATTATCTACATGATAATGAACCCGCCCGCTGGGAAGATCTTCAAGAAGAGGAAGCAGAAACTGCCGAATCGTCTAAAGGCCAGGGCTGATTTCGCAAGCTGCAAGTTCACAGGCGCAAAGTTTAGGAGATTCATGTGCTACAGGGGACACACGGGCGTACAGCTTGAAACTGCTCTCAACACGATAAAAGCAACAAGGAATAGTTTGTACAAATACAACTTGTCTGCTGGTTTTAATGTATCTTAGAATGACTTTTTTTGTGCTGGATCGCCATGGTAGAAGCAAACCCCGTTAAATATTATTTCGCCAAGTACTTTTTTCTTGGAATCTGTCTCCTTCAATGGCTGGTTGCCGGTACTGTATTCTTCCGGCATCATTTCAATGCAAAGACGTTCTCCATCTCCCTTGTCTTTATCACCATTGGGTCATTGAGTTTTGTTCTCTTCCTCATTCTTGCAGAGAAAATCAGGCGGGTTGCTGTCGGCAAAAACAAAATAGTCGTGATCGAAGGTGACAGGAATGTTCGTTTCGGATGGCCTGAAGTCAAATCTCTGACGATCGTTCCGTTCTTCAACCTGTATAAGCTAAAGCTGAAGGGCAAGAAAGGTCACATATACTTTTTCCCTTCGCAAAACCTCGATCCCGCATTTGGGCTTATGTCCAAGGACACGTCTAAGATGGGAGATATCGTGCAGAAGCGAAAGAAAGAGTACGGACTGAAATAATTTGGCGGTTTAGTGAAAACCTATTCCACGCAAAGCCGCAAAGACAGGCAAAGATTCGCATAGTCGCCGGCAGCTCCTATTTTTTTAATAATCCTAATTCTTGACCGGCTTCGGTAAATGCTTTGATGGCTTTGTCAAGGTGGGCGCGTTCGTGGGCGGCGGATATTTGCACGCGAATTCTGGCTTGACCTTTAGGAACGACAGGAAAGAAAAATCCGATAACATATATTCCCTTTTCGAGCAGACGCCCTGCGAACTGCTGGGCCAATGCTGCATCATAGACCATGATTGGCACAATCGGGTGTTCACCAGGCTTTATATCAAACCCGGCTGACGTCATGTGCTTACGGAAATATATGGTGTTCTGCTCAAGTTTGTCCCGTAACGTGGTAGCCTCGGCAAGCATGTCGAAGACTTCAATAGATGCGCCAGTAATGGATGGCGCCAGTGTATTAGAGAAAAGGTATGGCCTGGAACGTTGTCTCAGGAGTTCAATAATTTCCTTCCGGCCTGAAGTGAACCCACCAGACGCGCCACCCAAAGCTTTGCCTAAAGTGCCCGTGATGATATCAACTTTTCCAGTCACTCCCCGGTACTCCGGAACGCCACGCCCTGTCTTGCCAATAAATCCGATAGAGTGACATTCATCGGTCATCACCAGCGCTTCATAAGTTTCCGCTA
>JANNPM010000023.1:0-13019 GCA_031400145.1 Chryseolinea sp.
GCCGAAGAGATTTCGGCATGCGTGATGCGTGGCGCGTTACAACTGGCAACTCCTGGCAGATTCTTGGACTATTGCTGCTGTTTTTCGTGTGCCTGCTGGTTCTGGGCAATCCCGAAAAGGCCGGGCCAAGTTGTGCAAATGTGTCAATTGTTGAAACTGTTACAGCTCACGCGGAATTTGCACAACTTGTCCCGGCCTTTTCGGGATTTACTAATTGATAATTGTATTCAATTGCTACTTAATTATCAATAAGAATATTTCCAGTCATTTGATCAGGGATTTTAATTCCCATAAGGGTTAAAATTGTTGGTGCTAAATCGCCAAGCTTTCCATTTTTTAACTTTCCACGGTAAGCTTCGTCCACAAGAATGCAGGGAACAAGGTTGGTGGTGTGAGCGGTATTTGGACTGCAGTCCTCATTGATCATGAGTTCTGCATTGCCATGATCGGCAATGATGATGCAACTGTAGCCATTTCTCAGGGCTGCCTCGGTAACCAGTTCCGCACATCGGTCTACCGTCTCGCATGCTTTTACCGCTGCGGAAAAGACACCGGTATGGCCCACCATGTCGGGATTTGCGAAATTCAGACAAATAAAATCGGGCTCTTTCTTGTCCAACTCCGGAATGACGCGGTCTTTAATCTCATTGGCACTCATTTCCGGGGCAAGGTCATAGGTGGCAACTTTTGGCGAAGGGCAGAGTATTCTCGACTCTCCCGGAAACGGCTCCTCTCGTCCGCCAGAGAAAAAGAACGTAACGTGGGGATATTTTTCTGTTTCAGCTATGCGGATCTGTTTTTTGCCATTGGCTGACACAATCTCCCCAAGAGTCTTTTCAAGATTATCCTTATCCAATACGAGCTTCAAACCGGTGAAGGTGTCATCATAGTTCGTAAGTGTCACATAATACAAGGCAAGCTTTTTCATGCCTTGCTCAGGGAAATCCTGTTGTGTAAGGACCTGCGTAATTTCGCGCCCGCGATCCGTTCGAAAGTTGAAACACAACACCAGGTCGCCTTCTTTAATAGAGGCAACCGGTTGCTCGTTTTCAATCATGACTAAGGGCTTGATAAATTCATCTGTGACGTTATTGTCATACGATCGCTGAAGGGCTGCCAGGGGGTCCGTGATTTTTTCTCCGGCTGCGTTCACCATAACATCATATGCAAGCTTTACCCGCTCCCAGCGCTTATCCCGGTCCATGGCATAATATCGGCCGATGATAGTGGCCAGTTTACCGGTGGTTTTATTCATATGATTCATCAAAGCCTGAACATATCCGAGGCCGCCTTTTGGATCTGTATCGCGGCCATCCAGGAAGGCGTGTACGAAAAGATTTTTGATATTGTTATTGTGTGCTAGTGTGATAAGGCCCTTAAGGTGTTCAATGTGGGAATGAACACCGCCGTCTGAAAGGAGGCCAATGAAATGAACGTCCTTACGGGTTGCGTTGGCATAGGCAAATGCTTCGACGAGCACTGGATTGGAATCAAGTTCCTTTTCTTCAATCGCCTTGTTGATACGGACCAGGTCCTGGTATACCACCCTTCCCGCGCCAAGGTTCATGTGGCCAACCTCAGAGTTTCCCATCTGACCTTCCGGCAACCCTACCGCCAGGCCCGAGGCTTCCAGCGTGCTGTTTGCAAAACGCGTGTACAATGAATTAACGAAGGGCGTTTTGGCATGGTCAATTGCGGAGACAGCTTTATCCTTAGCTATGCCCCAGCCGTCCAATATCATTAGAAGAACCTTTTTGTTCATGGAATAAGCTGTCGTTTATCAGGAATACGGTAAGCGGGCAAATATAGTGGTAATTGGAGAATTTAGCGCTTCGCGAAGCGCGACGAAACTTCTATGGATGGCGCGATGAGTGGATAGCGATTGCAGTGCACATTTCAAACAAGTGGTAAACGATTGCGACCCTCTCATAATTCAATAATTCTCTATCTTGCGACAATGGCATAGTTTTAGCCTTCTATTATTATTCGACATGAAAACAAACCGGTATCTTAAGGCAATCGTCTGGATTACTGCTTTTTTTATCCAGACATCCTTGTCCGCCCAAGGGGATGTTATTAGCCAGGTAAAAGAAACAATCAAAGCAGGGAGTGCTAAGGAGCTTTCGAGGTTTCTCAACGCAACGATTGATGTGACATTAAATGATGGCCCGCAGTCGTACAGCAAAACCCAGGCTGAGTTTGTTTTTCGCGACTTCTTTAAACAGCATCCGCCCGAAGAATTTAACATAATTCACCAGGGAACGTCGAAAGGGGGGCAAACGTTTGGCATAGGCCAATACAAGAGCGGCGCGGAGACATACCGTGTTTATATGAAGATTAAGGCAGCTGACAACCAACAGCTGGTACATGAAATTTCCTTCGCCAAAGAATAGGACAATGATGTGAAAAAATTAGTATAGTCAGCCAAAATGAGTACTAAGCATTATACTTTTGCACGCTGTGCGCCCTGCCTATATCACACCGGATTTCCTACAACGCTTCATAGCGCTGTCCCTTGCCGAGGATATCGGTGATGGGGATCATTCAAGTATTGCTGCCATTCCTTCAAATACGCTGACCCGGGCCCGGTTATTGGTAAAGGATGAAGGAGTCCTTGCAGGGGTCGCCCTCGCCCAGGCGATCTTTCAATCCTTCGATTCGGATCTTCGGATGGAAGTTTATTTGCCAGATGGTACGGAGTCATCAAACGGGGATATTGCTTTTTCTGTTCACGGTGCAGCAAGATCCATACTGTCGGCGGAGCGGCTTGTACTTAACTGTATGCAGCGGATGAGTGGTATAGCAACCAAAACACGACGTCTGGTCAATCTCATAGCAGGAACAGGAGTAAAATTACTGGATACACGGAAAACAACGCCCAATTTTCGGCTGCTCGAAAAATGGGCCGTCAGCATTGGGGGTGGCTTCAATCATCGCCTGGGACTATACGATATGATTATGCTGAAGGATAATCATATTGATATGGCCGGCGGAATCGAAAAGGCGATCATCCAAACAAAGGATTATCTTCGCGCCACGAACCATAACCTCAAAATAGAGATTGAAACGAGAACTCTTGAGGAAGTGAGAGAGGTTCTGCGAGTGGGTGGTATCGATATTATTATGTTGGACAACATGAGTCCCCGGCTGATGCGTGAGGCAACTACACTTATTGCCGGTGCCTATAAAACGGAGGCCAGCGGTAACATAACAGAAAAAACAATTCGCGATGTGGCAGCTTGCGGTGTTGATTTCATATCCCTGGGTGAGCTGACACATTCGGTGAGGAGCCTGGACTTGAGTCTGAAAGCGTATGACTTAATAAATAAATGATTTGATAACTGGGATGACCAGCTAACAAAAGATACTATGATTGTTAAGACGAAAAACTATAAGCTCGACAAGAAAACCTATATCAGAATGGCCCTAAAGAGTATCCTCAGGAAGCAGGGCTGGATGGCGCTTGCGGGAGCGGCTGTTTTGTGTCTTTGCTATTTTATTCCCGGTGTTGCAAGTATATGGTGGTTCATTGCCGCCTTCATTGGTTTGGGCCTTTACCTTTTGTTTTGGTGGATACAGTTCTATGGAGTCACACAGCTTGAGCAAGGCAAAATGTTGTTTGAAAAATTTTCATACGAGATCAGCAGTCAGCAGGTTCTCATGAAGCTTAACCCCCGTGAGGGCATGCCACTGAAGTGGGATCAGATCAAAAGCGCGGAGGCTGGCAAGGACTTCTTTGTACTTTTTGTCAATAAAGCCCAGCTTATCTACTGGCCCTTCAAAATTTTCAATACTGATAATGAAAGGAAATTTGTGGCCAGCGTTCTACGGGCGAAAGGCCTGCTAAAGTAATCTTGCAACCTGGCAGGGTCTTATTGATTCTGTTTGTGAGCTTTTAAATTTCGCGCGTGCAAAAGTCAGGGAAGCAAAGGTCGCTGCAGGAGATAAGACAACAGGTTTATGCATATTGTGCTTACCAGGAGCGCTCACATCAGGAGGTGCGAAAGAAGCTTTACGACCTTGGGCTATACAGCCAGGACGTGGAAGAAACGATTGCCGTGTTGATTACAGAAGGTTATCTTAGCGAGGAGCGTTTTGCCAAGGCTTTCGTCGGCGGAAAGTTCCGGGTCAAGCACTGGGGGCGGATAAAGATCATGCACGAACTTGAGGCGCGCGGCCTTACAAAAAAATGCATTCAGACCGGCTTGCTTGAGATATCAGAGGGCGATTATATCGAGGCGCTCATAAAGTTACTACAAAAGAAATCCTCTTTGCTCGGCGAAAGCGATGTCTTTCGAAGACGCGATAAACTAGGAAAATTTGCTATCTCAAAAGGGTATGAATCAGAGTTAGTCTGGAAGATCGTGAACGAGATTGAACCAAATTAGCTGAAGAGCTTCAAGCTACACGCGGGTGTGCGGTTTAAAAGTCAGTGTAGCTTCACATCACAAAAATGTCACTTTTTTATCATAATTTGCGTTAAGACCAATGAGATTGCCAAGTTTATGAGATCAAAATCAGACAACAAAGAAAACTGGGTATCCAGCAAGGTCAAAAAGAGTCGAGAGCTCGTATACAAACTTATTGATATGAACAAGGAAATCGATGCTTCCGGAAAAACCTTTCGCGTAGGGGAAAAAGTCTATTTCGTCAGGGAATTAGGCTAGCAAAAGCACCCCGTGGCTTTAGCAGTATCAACACTTTTTCTTTTCATCTTTATCCTGCCCGGGATCACCTTTAAACGGGCTTATCTCTCATCTGTATTCTCCAGGAAACTGAAATTTTCCGGACTTCTCGACGAAGTGTTTTGGTCGCTGTTCCCGTCCATTCTGATGCATTTCCTTGCCTATGGAATGCTGTCTATGGTAGAAGGATTCTTCCGGTTTGATTTCGAGCTAGGGCCGCTGCTCGACATGATCTTCCGGGATACGAATTACGCCGAATTTTTTCTTTCATACCTCTACTATTGCACGTATGTGATCGGTGTATCTTTTTTTGCGGGCCATGTTAGCCGCAAGGTGGTAAGATGGCTTAAGCTTGACCGCAGATTCAAGCTGTTCCGATTCTCTAACGATTGGCATTACTTATTGAGCGGCGAGTTCCTGGACTTCCCTGAAGTACCTGACGATCCCGAAGAGGTAAGCTTCAAGCTTGTAAATGTGCTGACGCAGGTTGGAGGAGATCAAATGATATATATCGGAGAGCTTATTCATTTTACACTGTCGGATGAGGGTGGGTTAGAAAATATAGTGCTCAAGGATGCTAAACGGAGATTTCTTAAAGATGATCTGTTAGAGAACAGGTACTATGAAATTCCTGGCAGGTACATTACCATTCCCTACAAGACCATCATCAATATCAACATCAGATATTTTTATCTGGAAGAGATTACAGCAATCTACGAAAGGGAGAAATTGACTGGTCCCTAATTACCCACCATGAAAACGGCGTTGCTAAAAAGCATCTTGCCGTTCTCCCAAAAGCAACGGAATAATGGATTGTCAACGAGATAAATAATGTTGCCCCTCCCTTTTTGCTCTACCCCGAGGGTGAGGCTGTTCTCAAGCTTCTCATTTATTCTCGAGCCGGCGAAACCCTGTACGGGCCGCGATTTGCCTTTCATAACACCTACGTTCCAGCCCGTTTCAAGAAATCCGTATCTAAGCTCGTTCGTCTTAAGAGAATAGTATGATTCTTCCAAGCCTAAAGCCAGAGGGTGAGAATTGTCGAGTGTTATCTTGTATATGGCACCGGAAATTGCATCGGATACCTGCCTGCGCTCGGCATCTTTATAGGGCAATAGCATGCTCTTCTCCTTTAAATCCTTTTCTTTCTTTTCGGCGTCTGTTTTTTCGCTCTCCTTTGTATACGCCTTCAGGCTGAAACCCTTCTTATCGGAAAAGGCAGACAGTCCATTTGCTATGATGATCAGGTTACCTCCGCCGGAAACCCACGATAGTAGTTGATCAAGCGTAGATTCATCGAACATCTTGTAGTCTCCATCGGGAACAACAAGAACATCGTAATCTTTCATATTGACAGTCTTGAAATAATCCGTGCCGAGTTGTGTAATCGGGTAGTGGATCTGCTGTTCAAAGAAGTACCATATTTCCCCGGCAGATAGCGAATAGGTCTGGTCGCCCATCAACACCGCGATCGATGGAGCTTTAAGGTATCGTACTTCCGAGGAACCGAAGTCACGTCCTTTTTCTACAAATCCAGTCGTGGAGGTATATATCTTCCTGCCCATAAGATTTGCAAGCGATGTTATGGTAGTATCAAAACCCACGAGGCTTTCGTTATTTCGTCTTGTTACGATGAGTGTACCCGACTCAAAGCTCTTACCTCCGACTATGAACGGTTGTGTACTCGAGCGCACCTTGATCTTCTTCTTCAGCAACGCTGCGAGAAATTCAACATCTTTCGGACTCTGATAATTGAACAGGTATGCGTAAGGACTGCCTGCAATGTTATTGTTATCAACTTTCGTGGGTTGGTAGGGGCGCGCAACATTCACTCGTTCCGTTACTGCGATGCCCCTCAAGTTGTAGGCGTACATAAGGTTCCAGGCAGTAATATCATATGTAAGCGAATCTGATAGCGTGGACTGAGGCTCAAATACCGTAGTGATGAAACGCGATTTTGCCTGATAAACATTAAAAACTATATCATCAGGGCTGATGGTTACCGCGCCAACGGTCTGCGTCTGATAATCATATCCTCGTGTCGCCTTTCCCGCCTGGGGGTGTCCGTACTTGATACCGTGAAGATCCAGCCACTGCGTAAGCTTGGAAATCTTATCTGGATTATTGGTTGATTTGATTACGTACGACTTATAGGCCGCCGCCGGGGCAGTAAGATTTTCACGGAAGTATTTTTCGAATTCGTCGATCACGCGCGTCGCATTAACGGACGTGATTTCTACTGTTGAAAGCCCTGATGTATAATGGTGCATCAGCCTGTCTTTTAAAGTCAGTTG
This sequence comes from Chryseolinea sp., assembly GCA_031400145.1. GTDB lineage: Bacteria > Bacteroidota > Bacteroidia > Cytophagales > Cyclobacteriaceae > Chryseolinea. The sequence continues at coordinate 6,980 of JANNPM010000023.1, forward strand.
ATCTCCCTCCTGCGTGGTTATACTTAAGCCGGCATAGCCACCTCCGGCTTGTTCATAGGTCATTCCAATTGCGCCACTATATGTTGGGTACGTATCGCCGTAACTCGGGTAGTATAGATCGAACACCTCTTTTGTGAAATAAAGCCATCCTTTTTCATCAAAATATTTCGCATTATTTTTTCCAATCATTACCTGGAATTCGCGTTGCCACGAGGAGATTACTCCGTGCAATGGTTCTGCGGCAGGTGCAAAGAAGTACGGGTTGTTTATTCCCTGTTCATGAAAGTCGATGTGTACGTGGGGCATCCATTGATTATAGACCAAAAGTCGCTGCTGAGATTCCACCTGTGTTTGCCACGCCCAATCTCTGTTAAGGTCAAACATGTAGTGATTGGAACGGCCACCGGGCCAGGGCTCGCGATGTTCCCGGGCAACTCCATCGGTATTTGGTGGGTCGTTTAAGAACTGATTATAAAAATTGGCGTAACGGTCGCGCCCGTCTGGGTTTATACATGGATCTATGATCACCACCACATTTCTTAACCATTCCTGAGTGCGGCTGTTCGTCGGATCAGCCAGATCATATAGTGTAAGCATCGACGCTTCCAATGAACTCGCCTCATTGCCGTGAACGTTGTAGCTCATCCACACGATAGGCTTCTTGTCACCTGAAGGAGCGCCATCTACAAGTCCGGTTCTCTTCAGGTTATCAAGCCTGATTTTCTCCCGGTTACTAAAATTTTCCGGAGATGTGATGATAGCATATACGAGTGGCCGGTGTTCGTAAGTTTCACCGTACTCAATGAGTGCTACATTAGGAAGCTGGCCGGCGACATGTCTAAAATATTCGATCACACGATGGTGCCTGGTGAACCGATCTCCAAGTTTATATCCAAGAAATTCTTCCGGGGACTGGATCGTCTGACCCTTGACGACGGACACTAATAAAAGCAAGAAAATGGTCAGGGAAACTCTCCGCATACAGTACCTGGTTAGATCGAGAGATGATAAAAAGCATAAAAGCATAATGAAGATCCAGATCAAAATTATCACATACGATTGATACTTTGATGCAGGCTATTTGCAATTCTTTTTGAGGGCGGTTTTAGCTTCTGCAGATCCGAGGTCATCGGCACGTTTAAAGTCAAGGCATGCATCATACTTATTGTTCATCATCATTTTTACCATTCCGCGCTGATAGTAAGTTTCGGCGTCACTTGGGTATAACTCGATAGACGATGAGTAATCATCTATTGCGCCAGCATAATCTCCCTTTTCCGTTCTGCTCAGGGCACGGTTGTCATAGTAAACCGGATTCGAGTCGTCCAGCGCGATGGCTTTTGTATAGTCTGCGACTGCGCCATCATGATCGTCGAGATTATGCTTGATTACTCCTCTGAGGTTAATGGTTTCGGGTTCCTCAGGATCGAGCTCAATAGCCTTGTCGTAGTCTTCCAGGGCTTCCTTGAAATTCTCTTTTGCGCCTTTTGCCAGTGCCCTGTTTTCATATGTCTGCGGATCTTTGGCATCAAGCTTTATCGCTTCGTTGAAATCTGTTATCGCCTGGTCCATGTTGCCGGAATTATAATAGGCAACGCCGCGATAATTGTAAAGTCCTGGATCGGACTTATCCAGCTCGATGGCTTTCGTATAATCGTCTATCGCACTGATGAATTCACCAAGCTCGGCCTTGGTTATTCCGCGATTGAAGTATTTGTCTGCATCGACCGGGCCCAGCTCCAGTGCCTTTGAAAAATCAAAATATGCGCCTTGCAGATCTTCGAGGTTATACTTGGCGAGTCCGCGATTGGTATAGGCCGCAGTAAACTTTGGATTGAATTTGATCGCCTTTTCGAAGTCAGCGACTGCGCTTTCGTCGTCACCCAGTGCCATTTTTGCCTCACCGCGATTATTGAGCGCTTCTGAAAAAGTTGAATCTGTCTCAAGGGCAAAATTGAAGTCGCCGATTGCACCATAAAAATCATTTGACCGTGATTTAGCCAGTCCCCTGAGGTTGAGGGCAAGCTTATTGTGCGGCGTGCTGTCGATTATTTTCGTGAGTTCGGCCTTGGCGCCCACCAGATCATTGGCATCGATTTTCCTGCGCGCGCCATCAAGCGCATCCTGAGCCTGCGCAAATCCTGACCAACCAAGAATTAAGAAAGTGAAGATGCTCTTTTTCATGCGTCAGCGCATTTTAACTACTCCACGAAATGGATAAGTGGCAGCATGGCAAGTTATGCATAAAATACAGCTTGCTGCAAGTGCACTGAAACGGAATGTTCTCTCTTCCGCGATCGACTTCTAAACAATGATTACTCCGCCTGAAAAATTTTGCACCTACATTATGTTAATCACTGTATCTTATAGCACATTTTAATGATATGAAATGGCCATGCACCCCGTTCAGCCAAAGGGATGATAATTTTGTCTGGCCATTCCATGTGACAACTAAAAACAATTATTAACACATGAAAAGTGCTTTTCTTGTTGGCCTGACTTTTCTTGCCGCGCTCTCTGCTTGTGCGCAAGAGAAACCATTGGATATGAAGATGGATTTCGAAGATTATGAGCCACCGTCTACCTTGGTTGTTCCAGAACATAAGTTAATGAAAGCCAAATTCCCTTTTATTGACGTTCACAATCATCAATTTACAATGACGCCCCAGGACCTGGCAGGCCTGATCGAAGAGATGGATAAAATGAATATGGCTGTGATGGTAAATTTAAGCGGCCGTGGCCGCGGTGAGCCAAAACTATTGGAGAACTCTTTGATCAGTATAAAGGAGAACTTTTCAAAAAGATTCATCGTGTTTACCAACGTAGACTTCACCGACATTGACGATCCCCAGTGGCAGGTAACAATGGTAAAGCAACTCGAAGACGATGTCAGTAAAGGAGCAAATGGTCTGAAGATATACAAAACTCTGGGGATGTTTGCTAAAGACAGCAAGGGAAATAGAATTCACGTCGATGATCCGCGCATCGATCCCATCTGGAAAAAATGTGGCGAGCTAGGGATACCGGTATTGATACACGCAGCAGACCCAAAACAATTCTGGCAGCCAATTGATAAAAATAATGAACGATGGCTTGAGTTAAAAACGCATCCTGGCCGTAGACATGATACAGACACCGTTTCGTGGGAAAAGATCATATCGGAACAGCACAATATTTTCAGAAAGCATCCAAAAACAAAATTTATCAATGCTCACCTGGGATGGTACGGCAGCGATTTGAAAAAACTTGGCGAGCTATTGGATCAATTTCCCAACATGTATACGGAGTTTGGTGCAGTGATCGCAGAGTTAGGCAGGCAGCCCAGGGCGGCGAAAGCGTTCCTCATCAAATATCAGGATCGCGTTATGTTTGGCAAAGACTCATGGGTTCCTGAAGAATACACAACTTATTTCCGTGTATTGGAGACAGCAGACGACTACTTTCCCTACCATAAGCGTTATCATGCGTTCTGGCGGATGTACGGATTAGATTTGCCCGACGATGTTCTCAAAAAGATCTACTACAGGAATGCGCTAAAGGTAATACCTCACATCGACGCAAGCCTGTTTCCCAAATAAATCAGTGCTCACGCACCATTCAACTACCCCACACGCTGCAAAGCTGGTGAAGTACCATTTTAATGCCGTACTACAAGTGTTCTTGAATGGTTTTCGTAACTTGATACTAAATAAACGCCGTTATGAAAAGGTTCCATTTTCTCTTTATTGTGTGCATATCGTCTATGCAATTGCACGGACAGGTGGTTGGCATAATGTTTCCGGATATGGAAGCTGAAACGGTAGAAGACAAAAAGGTCAGGCTTCCTGAAGCTGCGAAAGGCAAGTATACATTGGTCGGGCTTGCCTATTCAAAAAAATCCGAAGAGGAGTTAAACTCCTGGTTTCAGCCAGTGTTTGAAAAATTCATTCAGAAGGCAGGAGGTTTGATGGCTGGATTTTCATATGACGTAAACGTGTACTTTGTCCCCATGTTCACGGGCATCAACGCCGCTGCTACGGGAACAGCGAAGCGGAAAGCGCTAAAAAACATCGACGCTCAATTATTGCCATACGTTTTGTTTTATAAAGGAGATCTGAAGCCGTATAAAGAAGCATTGGACTTCGAGAAGAAGGATATCCCTTATTTTTTCGTTCTCGACGCAACCGGCAAAATTGTGCATGCCACCTCGGGCCGGTTTTCAGAGGCCAAGATGGAGCAGGTGGAAGAGGTGGTGGAATAATCTTGACGCGTATCAAAATGGATTGGCGCAATGCTCTAGTCTTGTGTTGAGCTTCATTATCGCGATGACGGCAGTGCGACTGCATGAGCAAGCTGGTGAATAAGTGAATGAAGACAAATAAGTGTATTAGATTAGTGAATTCGAAGCGCGTCTTCAATATCCTTCAGGAACTCATCGCCCGGCATTGGCAGTTTCGCTTTTTCACCTTTCAAAACCTGAATCCGCAATGCCCTAAGTCCGGTTGCGCCGGGAAGCTCTTCCAGCTCAAGATTCTCGACTTCGGGAGAAATAAGTTTCTTGCTGGCAAGGTAGTGGAAAAACCTCCGGTATTGTTCCTCAACCTTAGCCTGATTGTAGACGATGGCGATTTTGCCTGGCTGCGTTAGGCGTTCTCCTGTATTTTTAATGTATGCCTTATCAATCCTTTTCTTGACGATCTCATAACGGATATCGTACGCGCCGTCAACATCAAAGTGTTTTTCATCTGGCCTGAACCTGATAGAGATCGGTTGATCGTGCACCAGGATCAACTGCGTGATATCGAGATTATTTTTCAACTTCGGCTTGAGAAGATCCATTCGCCTGTCGATTTCAATCATTGTCACCAGCTGCCACAGATGAATTTGGTCATCGAATTTTTCTGTCAAACAAAAGAGCTAATTCGGGTACAATGGACAAAGCCCTTGAGCGAAAGGACGAATCCGATGACGACACTTGATTTCGCGCCGTTGACCATTGAGGTTCCCCTTCGTGAAGAGCCGCCGGGCGTCTTTCGTATCGGCTATGCGTGCCGGCTTAAGATGGCCAATGCTTTTTTTAGGATGTCTCGTTCGCGCTCGACGCGCCGCAACTCATCTTCGAGCTGGGCGACGCGACTTCCCAGGGTCTGCGCTGCCGGGCCTGCTCGATGCAAGGACAGCTTTCTTCCAGCCATACAGGACATTCGGGCCCGAGAGTCCCAGTCGCTCGGCCACGGAGGGCGCTGAATGTCCATCCAGGAGCATCTGCACGGCTTCCTGCTTGAACTCCTCGGAGTACGAGCGCCGCGTGCGAACCTTTCGCTTGGTCTTCGTCTGGGGCATTGAATCGTCCTTCCTCTTCCTTGCAGAATAAGGAGTTGGACTGTCCACGCAAACCCAAGCACCTCACGGGGCTAGGCTACCCGGCAACCGCGCAAAAGGACTGCCGGAAAAGGCCGCCCTTTGATAATACTCGCAACAACAACGGCGCGATTGAGCACACGGATACAACACACACGTAAGAAGAGGATCGCGAATCGTTACCGGCTCATGCCGGATTGGTCTCGTCGGCACTCGCGACCCGTTTGCTTTTGCCGCCCGTTTGGAGGTCGCAACTTGGTTGCTTCTCTTCATCCGTGTGTTCTTAAATCCGTGTGCTACTTCGCATTTCGCGGCAATTTCTAAGGCTGGCGGCTTCCGTCGGATTCTGCTAGCGATGCCGCCCGCCGGCTACCCTTTAAACCGACCGGCAATCAGTGTGATGTTCTGTCCGCCGAAGCCGAAGCTGTTGTTGAGCGCCACGTCGCACTTGGCGGGCCGGGCGAAGTTGGGAATGTAGTCCAAGTCGCACTCGGGGTCGGGGTTCTCGTAGTTGATGGTCGGCGGCAAGACCTGGTCGCGAATCGCCATTAGACAGACAATCAACTCGGTTACGCCCGCCGCGGCGATGAGATGCCCCATCATGCTCTTGGTGCTCGACACGGGCACTTTGGGGGCGTTCTCGCCGAAGACCTCTTTGCAGGCCAGTGTTTCGACGCGGTCGTTCACGGTGGTGCTGGTG
>JANNPM010000045.1:0-9510 GCA_031400145.1 Chryseolinea sp.
AGGCACACCATGCTGTAAACAGTATTCCCGGCGTGATCGGATTTCTAGGTAACAACGGCACCGGCGCTTCCAAAGATCCCGTTCCTCTTCGTCAATCGGAGGTTAACAGGATTCTCGGTAAAGTTGATGAGATTGACGAGCTCGAGGAAAAACTCGATACACCATTTATCAAAGGTGAATCTGTTAAAGTGATGGACGGTCCATTCAGCGGATTTACCGGGACGGTTGAGGAGATTTTTGAAGACAAGAAGAAACTCAACGTCATGGTGAAAATCTTCGGCCGGAACACACCGGTTGAATTAAGTTACATGCAGGTTGAAAAGCTAGACTAACGATAACATGGCAAAACAAATTACAGGTTATCTGAAATTACAGGTTAAAGGCGGTCAGGCAAACCCCGCGCCTCCAATAGGGCCTGCGTTGGGTAGCAAGGGTCTTAATATCATGGACTTTTGCAAACAGTTTAACGCACGGACGCAGGATAAGAACGGACAGGTGTTGCCGGTTTTGATTACAATGTATAACGACAAGTCCTTTGACTTCGTTATCAAGACACCTCCAGCCGCCATATTGATTTTAGATGCGGCAAAAAAACAAAAAGGCTCCGCTGAGCCGAATCGCTTGAAGGTTGGTGCAATTACCTGGGAGCAGGTCAAGACAATTGCAGAAACAAAAATGCCTGACCTGAATGCTTTCAAGGTAGAATCTGCCATGAAAATGGTTGCCGGAACGGCGAGAAGTTTAGGAATTACAGTATCGGGTACACCCCCTTGGGATAATTAATTAAAGCGATGGCGAAACTTTCTAAAAACAGAAAAGCAGTCCTTGCGAAATACAATCCTGAGAAGGAGTATTCTCTCGAGGATGCATCTAAACTTGTTAAAGAGATATCTTTTACAAAGTTTGATTCATCCATTGATGTTGACATCCGCCTTGGTGTGGATCCAAAAAAGTCAGATCAAATGGTACGGGGCGTGGTAGCATTGCCTCACGGCATAGGTAAGGTGGTTCGGGTTTTGGTACTGTGTACCCCCGACAAAGTACAGGATGCAAAAGACGCCGGCGCTGAATACGTTGGGCTCGATGAATTCCTTCAGAAGATTGAAGGTGGATGGACAGATGTAGATGTTATCATCTGTACACCAACGGTGATGGCTAAGGTGGGTAGGCTGGGTAAAATACTTGGTCCACGCGGTCTGATGCCGAACCCAAAATCAGGAACGGTTACACTAGATGTCGGTAAAGCGGTGAAAGAAGTAAAAGCGGGTAAAATCGACTTCAAAATTGATAAACAAGGGATCATTCATGTGAGCGTTGGAAAGGCTTCCTTCTCGGCCGATAAAATCCGGGACAATGTCACAGAGATGATCAACGTGGTGGCGAAACTAAAACCGGCGTCGGCAAAGGGTACTTACTTCCAAAGTATCACATTGTCAACAACAATGAGCCCGGGGATAGCGATCGATACCAATTCAGTAACTGGTGCTTAAGTATTAAAAGACATGACCAGAGAAGAAAAAGCAAAAATCATAGACGAGCTAACGGCGAAGTTTGCTGACAACAACCACTTCTACATTACCGACGCAACCGGCTTTACTGTTGACCAGGTAAATAGCTTTAGAAGATTGTGCTATAAGAGTGGCGTAGAGTATCGTGTCTACAAGAACACGCTGATTCGCAAGGCCCTTGAGAACAATAAGGAAGTTGATTACTCAGCTTTATTTAAAACATTAACTGGTTTTTCCGGAGTAATATTCTCCAAGGAAGCAGGCAATGCACCAGCAAAGGTGATCAAAGAGTTTCGCAAGAAGCTAGAAGGCAAACCCGTGTTAAAAGCCGCAGCGATTCAGTCAGACATTTTTGTCGGTGATGAGAATCTTACCATGCTCAGTGAGCTGAAGTCAAAGAACGAACTCATCGGAGATATCATTTCCTTGCTGCAGTCGCCGGCGAAAAACCTGATCTCCGCGCTGCTTAGCGGACAGAATACTGTGGCCGGATTGGTGAAAGCGCTGGGGGAACGTGCAACTAAATAATTATTGAACAGAATTAATTAAACTTTACAAAAATGGCCGACATCAAAGCACTCGGAGATCAACTTGTTGAACTCACCGTTAAAGAAGTTACAGAGCTAGCTTCTTACCTCAAAGAAACCTATGGAATTGAACCTGCAGCCGCTGCTATGGTAGCAGGTCCTGCTGCTGGTGGCGGTGGTGCTGCCGCTGTGGAAGAAAAGACTAATTTCGATGTAGTTTTGAAGGCTGCCGGAGCAAATAAACTTCAAATCGTTAAACTGGTGAAAGAACTCACCGGTCTTGGCCTCAAGGAAGCTAAAGACCTGGTCGACGGAGCGCCGAAAACTATCAAAGAAGGATTGCCAAAGGACGAGGCCGAAAGCCTCAAGAAACAACTTACGGAGGCCGGCGCCGACGTTGAGTTGAAATAACTTGCTAAAGGCCAAGGGAACCGTCTTAAAACATTCGGTTAGACCCCGTGCACGGACGTTTGTCTGGACGGGGTCTATGCCCATTTATGCCTGAACAACTTTTATTTTTCTATTGTTCTCGTCCAGGATCTCAGAACTTAAACGTTAAATACCTTGACAAAGAAGACTATAAACGGTAGAATCGACTTCTCCTCCAGCGAGCGAGTACTCGACTACCCCGACTTTCTGGATCTACAACTCCAGTCTTTCAAAGATTTCTTACAGATAGAAACTCCAGCTGAAAAACGACAAAACGAGGGCCTCTATAAGGTTTTCGCGGAGAACTTTCCTATCAGCGACTCGCGTGAAAATTTCGTGCTCGAATTCGTAGACTACACGATCGATCCGCCTAAATACAACGTCGATGAATGCATCGATCGGGGATTAACTTTCTCCGTTCCGCTGAAGGCCAAGCTTCGCCTGACCTGCAATGACGAGGATAACGAAGATTTCGAAACTATTGAACAGGAAGTGTTCCTGGGAAATATTCCGTACATGACCGAAAAGGGTTCGTTTGTAATCAACGGCGCTGAACGGGTAATCGTGTCACAGCTTCACAGATCTCCGGGTGTATTCTTTGCCATGAGCAAGCACACAAACGGAACAAAGCTTTACTCTGCGCGGATCATTCCTTTTAAAGGATCATGGATTGAATTCGCAACCGATGTTAACGCCGTTATGTACGCTTACATCGACCGTAAAAAGAAATTTCCGGTAACCACCCTCCTCCGTGCCATTGGATATGGTTCCGATAAAGATATCCTAGACCTCTTCGGATTGTCAGAGGAGGTGGAGGCTACGAAGAATACCCTTAAGAAAGTCGTCGACAGAAAGCTTGCAGCAAGGGTATTGAAGACGTGGACCGAAGACTTTGTAGATGAAGATACCGGTGAAGTTGTTTCCATCGACCGCAATGAAGTGCTGTTGGAGCGTGATCACACCCTGAGCGCAGAAGATGTAGATGTCATCATCGAATCCGGTGTGAAATCTATTATCCTTCACCGAGATGATATCAACATTGCCGACTATCATATTATTTTCAATACACTGGCGAAGGATACCTCCAATTCTGAAAAGGAAGCGGTGGAATATATCTACCGTCAGCTGAGAAATACCGAGGCGCCGGATGAGCAGACGGCACGCGACATCATTCAAAGCCTTTTCTTCAGTGAAAAGCGTTATGACCTGGGTGAAGTTGGCCGTTACAGAATAAACAAAAAGCTCGGACTTGACCTTAGCTTTGACCACCGGGTGTTGACAAAGGATGACATTATCCTTATCGTGAAATACCTCATCGGTTTGATAAACTCCAAAGCGGTAGTTGATGATATCGATCACTTGAGCAACAGACGTGTCAGGACAGTAGGGGAACAGTTGTATTCTCAGTTCGGCGTAGGTCTTGCGCGTATGGCCCGAACGATTAAGGAAAGAATGAATGTTCGGGATAATGAAGAGTTCAAGCCGGTTGATCTGATCAACGCACGGACGCTGTCATCGGTTATCAATTCATTCTTTGGAACAAATCAGCTCTCCCAGTTCATGGATCAGACCAATCCGCTGGCTGAGATTACCCACAAGCGCAGGATGTCTGCCCTCGGCCCTGGAGGTCTGTCACGTGAGCGTGCTGGCTTTGAAGTCCGAGATGTGCACTATACCCACTACGGACGCCTATGTACAATTGAAACACCTGAAGGTCCGAATATCGGGTTGATCTCTTCACTTTGTGTTCACGCTAAGGTGAACAAGATGGGATTCATCGAAACGCCTTATCGCAAGGTTGAAAACGGAAAGGTGAAGATCAAAGATCCCGTCATCTTTCTTACGGCCGAAGAAGAGGATACACACTATATCGCACAGGCGAAAGTTGCATTGCGGCCGAACGGCGAGTTTATAGATGAGAAAATAAAAGCCAGGTTTGAAGGGGATTTCCCGGTGATTGAACCCAAGGATCTGCGGTACATGGATATCGCGCCGAATCAGATAGTTTCTGTGGCAGCTTCCATGATCCCATTTCTCGAGCATGATGACGCAAACCGAGCTTTGATGGGTTCGAATATGCAGCGTCAGGCAGTACCTTTGATCAGACCGGAAGCGCCGATTGTTGGTACCGGGCTGGAAGGCCGGGTTGCCCTTGACTCACGTGCATTGGTACTTGCCGAAGGAGCTGGTGTGGTTGAATTTGTGGACGCGAAGAAGATCACCATCAAATATGAAGTAACGGAAGAGCAGCAGCTTACCAGGTTCGATAATGAATTCAGAACCTATAGTCTGATCAAGTTCAGAAGAACCAATCAGGATACTTGTATCAACCTTACACCGCTGGTGATGAAAGGTGAAAGGATCGTAAAAGGACAACCGCTTTGCCAGGGCTATGCTACACAAAATGGCGAACTCGCATTGGGTCGTAACTTGCTCGTAGCATACATGCCCTGGCAAGGGTACAACTTCGAGGATGCGATCGTCATCTCTGAACGTGTAGTTCGGGAAGATGTATATACATCCATTCACATCGAAGAGTTTGAGCTCGAAGTTCGCGATACCAAACGGGGTGAAGAAGAGCTTACCTCTGAAATACCAAACGTAAGCGAAGAAGCTGTTAAACACCTCGACGAAAATGGCATTATCAGAATTGGCGCTGAAGTTCGGGAAGGGGATATTCTTATTGGAAAAATCACTCCGAAAGGCGAGACCGATCCTACACCGGAAGAGAAGTTATTGAGAGCCATTTTTGGTGATAAGGCAGGCGATGTGAAGGATGCTTCACTTAAAGCACCTCCATCACTGAAAGGCGTCGTTATTGAAACAAAATTATTCTCGCGCCCTAAGCGTGACAAGGATGTTCGCTCCAAGTCCAAGAAGGAACTAGACGCACTGAAAGGCAAATACAGCAAGCAACTGGCAGATCTTCGTGAGGAGATGATCAGGAAGCTGACGCAACTGTTGAATGGCAAGACCAGCAATGGTGTAAAACACAAGTTCGGCGACGAGCTGATCACTAAAGGTGTTAAGATCTCTCAAAAAGTGATCGATAATAACCTGTTCCCTGACAAGAACATTTACCGCGACGAAAGCAATTACAATGTTCCAGAGGAAGTGAATCTTATGGCTGACATCAGCCTTGAGAACTGGACTGCTGATGATCATACCAACGAGCTTGTTTCTCAGACAGTGAAAAACTATCTGTTAAAGCGCAATTCTTATGCTGGTGAATTCAAGCGTGAGCGTTTCACCCTGGAGGTTGGCGACGAGTTGCCAACGGGAATCGTACAGCTGGCTAAAGTTTACGTAGCAAAGAAGCGCAAGCTGAAGGTAGGAGATAAGATGGCTGGTCGTCACGGTAACAAGGGCGTTGTCGCGCGTATTGTGCGGGAAGAAGATATGCCTTTCCTTCAAGACGGAACGCCCGTGGATATCTGTTTGAATCCTCTCGGTGTGCCTTCACGGATGAACCTTGGGCAGATCTATGAAACTGTGCTAGCGTGGGCAGGACATAAATTGGGTAAAAAGTATGCAACACCGATATTCGATGGTGCTACCCTCGACCAGGTTCAAAAGGAGCTTCAAGATGCAGGACTCCCGGAGTTCGGACGCACATATCTGTACGATGGGCTTACCGGCGACAAATTTGATCAGCCGGTTACCGTGGGAATGGCTTACATGCTGAAGCTTGGTCACCTTGTAGATGATAAAATGCACGCACGCTCGATCGGGCCGTACTCACTTATCACTCAGCAGCCGCTTGGTGGCAAAGCACAGTTCGGTGGACAAAGGTTTGGAGAAATGGAGGTTTGGGCGATTGAAGCCTTTGGTGCTTCACACATCCTTCAGGAGATCCTTACCATTAAATCTGACGACGTGATCGGCCGCGCGAAAGCTTATGAAGCGATCGTAAAAGGTGAGAATATGAGGAAACCAAATATTCCCGAGTCATTTAATGTGCTTGTGCACGAGCTCAGAGGTCTGGCCCTTGAAATTACTATGGATTAATTTTCTGTACCCGCGCGATGCGCGGCTAAATAATACAATATGTCATTCAGAAAAAATAAAAAGATAAACAGCGACTTCTCCAAGATCACCATCAGTCTGGCTTCACCTGAGTCCATCCTCGAGAGCTCACATGGTGAAGTAACACAGCCTGAAACCATCAACTACAGAACGTACAAGCCCGAGATGGGTGGACTGTTCTGTGAGCGGATATTCGGCCCCGTGAAAGATTGGGAATGTCATTGCGGCAAGTATAAAAGAATACGTTACAAGGGGATCATCTGTGATCGTTGCGGCGTTGAAGTAACAGAGAAGAAGGTAAGACGCGAGCGCATGGGCCATATTGAGCTCGTGGTTCCCGTCGCGCACATCTGGTATTTCCGTTCACTGCCGAATAAGATCGGTTATCTCCTCGGACTGGCGACGAAAAAGCTGGATCAGATTATCTATTATGAGCGCTACGTTGTTATTCAGCCTGGCACGAAAGAAGAAGATGGTGTGAAACGATTGGATTTCCTCACCGAAGAGGAATATCTGGACATCATCGACAAGCTGCCTCGTGAAAATCAGATGCTGGACGACAACGATCCGAAGAAATTCATTGCCAAGATGGGCGCTGATGCTTTGGAGATGCTATTGAGCAGAACACAACTTGACACATTATCCTACGATCTCCGTCACCAGGCTGCTACAGATACTTCTCAGCAGCGTAAGGCGGAAGCGTTGAAGCGTTTGAAGGTGGTTGAAGCTTTCCGCGATGCCAGAACGCGCATTGAAAACAAGCCTGAGTGGATGGTAATTAAAATGGTTCCCGTCATTCCGCCAGAGCTGCGTCCATTGGTACCGTTGGATGGAGGACGTTTTGCAACATCTGACCTGAACGACCTTTATCGTCGTGTAATCATCCGTAACAACCGTCTGAAAAGACTTATTGACATAAAGGCTCCCGAAGTAATTCTCCGGAACGAGAAGCGGATGCTTCAGGAGGCCGTTGATTCACTTTTTGACAACTCAAGAAAAGTTAACGCCGTGCGTTCCGATGGAAACCGTGCATTGAAATCTTTGAGCGACATGCTCAAGGGTAAGCAGGGAAGGTTCCGTCAGAATTTGCTTGGTAAACGCGTCGATTATTCTGGCCGTTCTGTTATCGTAGTGGGTCCTGAGTTAAAACTGCATGAATGCGGTTTACCAAAAGACATGGCTGCTGAATTGTTCAAGCCATTCATTATCCGTAAGCTGATCGAAAGAGGAATTGTAAAGACTGTGAAGTCTGCGAAAAAGATCGTTGACAGAAAGGATCCGGTTATTTGGGACATTCTGGAAAACGTATTGAAAGGACACCCCGTTCTGTTAAACCGTGCGCCTACACTTCACCGTCTTGGTATTCAGGCGTTCCAGCCAAAGTTGATCGAAGGAAAGGCGATCCAGCTCCATCCATTGGTGTGTACTGCGTTTAACGCCGACTTTGACGGTGACCAGATGGCAGTTCACGTACCCCTTGGACAGGAAGCAATACTCGAGGCTTCGACGCTGATGCTGTCTTCGCATAACATTCTCAACCCAGCCAACGGTGCCCCTATCACGGTGCCATCACAGGACATGGTTTTGGGTCTGTATTATTTGACTAAGGGAAGAAAAAGCAGGCCAGACCACGCCATTATGGGCGAGGGCAAGCGCTATTACTCATCAAGTGAAGTCGTCGTTGCCTTTAACGAAGGCAAGCTATCCAAGCATGCTATCATTAAAGTGCGTGCCAAAATAAAAGATAAGAATACAGGCGTGCTTGAAACTCAGATGATCGAGACCGTAGCCGGCCGGGTGATCTTCAACGAGCACGTACCTGAAGAAGTTGGTTTTGTAGATGAACTTTTGACCAAAAAGAAGCTTCAGACGATCATTGCCGATGTATTCAAGGCTGCCGGTCAGTCAAAGGCGGCAAAATTCCTTGATGATATCAAAGAGCTGGGCTTCCAGATGGCTTACAAAGGCGGTCTGTCCATGGGTCTCAACGATGTTAAAGTTCCTGACGAAAAAGTCAAGCTTGTTGCCAATGCGCAGGAAGAAGTTGACAGCGTTTGGAATAACTACATGATGGGTCTTATTACAGATAACGAACGTTATAATCAGGTAATTGATATATGGACGCGTACAAATACACTGCTCACCAATACACTGATGAAGCAGCTCGAGGAAGATCAGCAGGGATTCAATTCAATTTACATGATGATGCACTCAGGCGCGCGGGGCTCAAGAGAGCAGATTCGCCAGTTGGGTGGTATGCGTGGTCTGATGGCGAAGCCACAGAAGAACCTCGCAGGTTCTGTAGGATCCATCATCGAGAACCCGATCCTTTCAAATTTTAAGGAAGGACTGGATGTATTGGAGTATTTTATTTCAACGCACGGTGCGCGTAAAGGTCTTGCCGATACGGCCCTGAAAACTGCGGATGCGGGCTACCTAACCCGGAGGCTGGTGGACGTTGCGCAGGATCTTGTAGTGACTGAAGAGGATTGCGGAACACTTCGCGGTCTGAAGGTAACGGCACTGAAAGACAATGAAGATATAGTCGAGCCTTTGTCGGAGCGCATACTTGGTCGCGTGACGGTACATGCGATCTATGATCCGCTCAATGATCAGATGCTCTGCGAAGCTAATGAGGAGATTACGGATGACCTGGCAAAGCTTATCGAAGACAGTGGCATCGAAGAAGTTGAGATACGATCACTGCTTACCTGCGAATCCAAGATTGGTGGTTGTGCGAAGTGCTATGGTCGTAATCTCGCTACCGGTAAAATGGTACAGGCCGGTGAAGCAGTCGGAGTAATTGCCGCGCAGTCGATCGGTGAACCTGGTACACAGCTTACACTCCGGACGTTCCACGTTGGAGGTACTGCATCAAACATAGCGGTAGAAGCTAACATCAAGGCAAAGTTTGCCGGTGTGCTGGAATTTGAAGGCATCCGCGTTATTGAAACTACGGACCGGGACGGAAAGAACGTTCAGGTGGTTATGGGAAGAACCGGAGAGATCAGGATCGTAGA
>JANNPM010000065.1:0-4842 GCA_031400145.1 Chryseolinea sp.
TCGCCGCCAAACGGCGACAACGACGACAGGTGTCGCCGAACGCAAAAAAGTGTCGCCGGACATAAATGTCGTGCTTTTAGGCGACACTTGACAGAATGAAATATTTCCTTGTATTTTAACTACTAAAATAAATATTCTTAATTTATGAGGCGACAATGGAGAGGAAATTTTCACAGTACCTTGCTCTTTCTTCAGCACTGCGACGAGCTAAAGTGCCTAATTATGGAGCATGTGCAACTTTGCTCTTGGAGTGCTTTCTTGAAGATGCCGGAAGACTCCAAGCTTCAAAAGTCATAGCTAGAAATGTTTGCGAAGATAGTTGCTTTTCCCAATGGCGAAATGAAATGATTAAAGGAGGCTGGCTTGTATGGAATCTAAACCAACATGATAAAGGTCAGTATTTTTCTGGTAAAAAACTTATACCATATTTGAATAAAGAAAAATTTTCTTCGAAAGAAATTGCAACAAAAGATGATGTAGTTGCAACAAGAGACGAAGTAGTTGCAACAAGAGATGAGGTTGCTGATCTTCGCTTTCAGGTAAATTCACATGAAAAACGTCTTGCTAAAATTGATGAAGCTGTTCAGGAATTAAGGTTAGCAGTGGAACCACCAGAGACAGAAGAAAAACGTAAAACGAGAGAAAAAGTTGCTGAGAAGCTTTCTAAGCTTGCAGTGGCGTCGAATTAGCTATTTTTATTTTTTTGTTTTCATTCGGATAATAGTATTATCTATCTTGGACAGGAATTAAGTGAGAGGAGATTATCAGTCGAGGTACTATTTGCTCTTGTCCTCAGATACTTTCCTGTTCTCTCAGTTACTACTTCAACATAAGCTTTTTCCTTAGTGTTAGGTTTAAAAGTATAAAATTGATGTGCTCCTCTCTCAATATGCCCAATGATAATTTCTTTCGTCCAAACCCATTGAGCGCCTCCGTTATTTGGCCCACCAAGGTGGGTGATACTTTGGCAGTCAGTTCCGGATTTTGTACAGCAAGTTACTAAAAGTTCTGTCATATTAACTCCTTTGATTATAAATGGTTGAAGTGATTTTCTCTGATTTAAGATCTTATATAAAATGAGATTTACGTGGCATGATCTCACCTACAAAATATAGTAATTAAAAATTTTTCCTTTGATTTTTTTTTCAAAAAAATGGACGATTTATCTATTATGAGGAAGGAAGAAGAATCTGAAAGACACGAGTTATTGAAAGTCGTTCAAGGTCGAATAAATAGCTAGCTGATCAGGGTCTTTTTCCCAGATTTGATAATCCTGGTTATCAGAAGTGAGCACTTTTTGGCATCCGAGTAGCGAGCGATTGCCGAGCGTTTGAAGATTGCCTTTTTGACTCCCCTGGATGAGCGATTGTGAGCGACGATTGGAGAGCAATTGCCAATTGATTGGAGAGCGCTCATGAGTGATTACCTACTGCTTGCTGAGGCAGCACGAATCGTTGAAAGAAGCCCTATTCGTCTACGGACCCTCATCAACGAGGGAAAGCTTCCATCAGTCAAGGACGAGCGGGGAAGGCACAGGGTGCGATTGCATGATGTGTTGGGTCATTTTGCTTCTTTAGACGACCGACAAGCGCCCCTCAATCAACCGGCAGACAGTCCGAGCGATCGCTTGTACGAGGCGCTCAAAGAGCAAATAGGGATGCTTCAAGAGACTCTTCGTATTGAGCGGGCAGAAAAAAACTACCTGATGGATGAAAAGTCAAAAATTCAATCAGAGCTTCTCAAACTCACAGCAGAAGTGAGAGCTATCCTCACCAAAGAAACAGGAAGCAAACCTTCAAATTGGTTTCGACGTTGATCTCTGGGAATCCTTCCAGCCTGGCGCTCATCACTGACGTGATTCGCTAGGCTTCCAGCGGGCATTCTCCGTTCGCGCTTTAGTAGCGCTCACTGCGCGTCGGCGTTGCCTCCTTGCCCTGGGGGCCGAGCCCCCAGACCCCGCCCTTTTACGCGGCTGCAAGCAGCCACTTTTTTTCACACACTACGCCACTTTTTTAAAAACACATTGGATAAAGTCATGGTAAAATAAGGACAACTCATTTTTGACATTCGAACAAATGTGCCACATATGTGGCACATTTGTGCTTTAACCTATTTAAACAAATAATATAATTGATGTGCCACATATGTACTACGTCGTGCCACATTGTGGCACGCATGAGAGGCTCAAATTAGGCGAAGCTCTTCTCGAAAACATCTCATGAGTGAGACTACTTTCTTACCACTGATAAACTGAGATCATCGATTGACCTCGTGTACTTTGATGACTTTAAGGCGCATCATTGACTCTTGCTTGCGTACAAATTCATTGACTTCTGCACGCACTGTTTCTGGGTCTTCGAACTCATCAACGATAGCATTGAGTCGATAAAGATTGGCTGAACTTTCGCGGAAAATTTCCTTCACATATGCTAAAACAATCTCCAATTGGATGTTCATTTGTGATGCAATGGCTTGCTGAAAATTCTCTAGTTGAGAGAATTTGAGAGGTACTTCTAGCAAAATTTCATTGTACGATTCATTCTTTTTTGCTGCGTCAATGAGGTCTTGAACTATCTTCGATTTTGTTTTTTTAGTGCGCTCGGATTCTAAAATAATCCAGTTATTTTGCTCCTCACTGAGAGCTAGATGAAGCGGAAAAAGTGCAGGCATTGTACAGTTCCTTTTCTTAAATTTGCCTTAAATATAGGTGGCAACCATATATAGCGTGTAAACCTTATGTTTACGCTGTTTTTGGATTTTCAGTTGCCACCCCAAGTTGTTGAGTTACCACCTTTTTTGCGCTTGGTCAGCACTGAATTGTTTTTGTTTTGCATCATTTCCTCTAAATTCGGTTTCCACCTTCAGTTGCCACCTTAGGTGGCGTACTGTGTGCCGCAAGAGTCCTTTCCAGGATTGGCGACCGGCGTGCTTTTGCACGTCGGGTGACAAGCCGCAGAAAGGGCGAGCAAGGAGGGGGTTCGGGGTCACCCCGCGCAACGAAGCAAAGCTGCTTGCAGCTCTTGCTGAGGCGCAGGCTCCAAGGATCCGGAGTGCTTTTGTTCCCTGTATTTTCTGTCCCAGGTTTTTCAGAGCATCCTCTGCCTCGGCAACCTCCATTCGCTGGTCACTCATTGCGCGCTTCGCTTGCCACGCAAAGCCTTGGCCCGTTGGTTAGCCTTTGCCAGACGCTTCGCCACGCCCAGCGCGGCATGCAAAAGAGAAAAGCACACCCTAGAATTTCCAAGCGTAAATCAATAATTACAGGTAGTTAAAAAATTTATTCCTGGATGTGCACATCCAGGAAATAGGTGGGTGTGTCTTTGGGAGTCAAAAGAATCTTTCAAGGCAAAAATACATCCAAATAACTATATGCTTTTATTTATTAAAACCTCTTTTCTGCTTAGAAAATACTTCTATCTTTGTTCTACACAGAACTGGAAGCCTAGATTTCCGCGTCAGAGAACACTCCCCGATCGAAAATTTGAATGAGAAAGAATCTTAGTTGAATGATCTTTCACGGTGTTATTGAATATATCCGTGCTACCCTACTGTAGGGCTAAGGACTCTGATGAACTTTGAGATGTACATTTTTGTTATATGAACAAAATTTGTCAAAATATAGTGAAAAGTGGCAAGTTTTTAGACATCATTATTTAAGAAATTTATTTCGTGTTATAAATTTCTTAAATATATACATCTGATCTTTATTTGAAAAATATTAAATAGTGTATGAATTATCATTCCGTAATATGGCATGATTCATGCAGGTATATTTTTGTTATTTAATGATTTGTAGCAATCCTTAATTTGATTGGAGATCAATATGCAATTTAAATCAAATAAATTTACCTCAATTATTGTTTTATTCTCTCTTATATTTACAAGTATAACCAGTGTTTCATGTGGAAATAACGAAGCAAATAAGAAAAGTAATGAAAGTGAAGAATCAGCTCTTCCTGCTGTATGGTATGCTTTGGTTGTTATCTCAACGGGATTAACTATTAAAGCAATGATTAAAAACCACAGTAAATGTATGGCTATAAGGGCAAAAATGATTAATGAACACCCCCAATATGCTGGGGATTTGAAATGTAAAACGATGTAATTACTTGTGGTTTTTCACTGCTCCGGCTGGACGCTTCGCTAGCCGGGCAGTCTTCCCCTTTGCGCTTAATCCGGCCCCTCTCATGGGGCCGGGCGCTAAAAAAAAATACAAGATACCATTCGCGGACGCTCACAGATCAAGAAAAATCGCACGGCTCGTATATCTCTGCAGAACTATTTTCCTGTGCAAAGCCCGGTTAATTAAAATTATATCCGGACGTATTTTGCATTGAAAACCGGCTTAAGACAAGGCAAAGAAAACAAAATTTCACGGTACTGTAGGCGCAGCTCGATAGCCGCGACACAGCGGCATCGAGCTGCTCGCGAGTCCCCCCATTGGGGGGACGTCCCGAAGGGCGCGAAGGCGGCTAGGAAGGTGTCAAAGAAGCCCTATACGCTCCGCCGCCGTGGGGGGCCTTCTTCTACCATCTGTTTTGATTAAAATGCGCGTCAGCGCCCTGAATTGGATTTTGTCTTTTTGGGGGATTCGGGGGATTAACCCCCGAGGCAAACAGATGTGCGCCAGCCGAACCGGAGGGGTACCCCCCCGAGGTTCGGATCACGTAGTGATCCTACGAAGTAGGATCCGTAAGGATAGAGTTTTGGATCCGCGTCAAACCGAGACATCTTCGATCTCGTGTCGCCGGTTTGTCGCCGGTTTGTCGCCGGTTTGTCGCCGTATCAGTTAACTAGTATATTTAATAATTACAGCATCTTAATATACTTTCGTGTCGCCGG